>CANJPN010000121.1 GCA_947475855.1 Bradyrhizobiaceae bacterium | reverse complement strand
GGGCGCGGGGAAAGCGTTCGTCGGACAGACGTCGAGGCAGCGGCTGCAGGTGCCGCAGTGGTCGGGCTCGGGAAGGTCTGGTTCGATGATGGCGGTCGTCAGGATTGCGCCAAGGAACAGCCAGGATCCTGCACTTCGCGATACGAGGTTCGTGTGCTTGCCTTGCCAGCCCAAGCCGGCGGCTGCGGCGAGCGGCTTTTCCATCAGCGGTGCCGTATCGACGAAGACTTTGACGTCGGCGGCTGTCGCTGCAACGAGGTGGCGCGCGACCAAGATCAGGCCACGCTTGATGATGTCGTGATAGTCTTTGCCTTGCGCGTAGCAGGAGATGGCTCCTCGCGAGGCCTCAGCGAGTATGGCCAGCGGGTCGGATGCCGGCGCGTAGTTGTAGCCCAGCATGAGGACGGATTTGACTTCGGGCCACAGTATGTTCGGCGAGGACCGGCGGTCAGAGTTCCGTTCCATCCAGTCCATATCGCCATGACGGTCGTGAGCGAGGAACTGACGGAGGTGTTCGCCGGCGGGACCGATGGCGTCGGGCGTCGTCACTCGCAGGTCGTGAAACCCTTGCTTTCGGGCAAGTGCTGCAAGCTCGGACTTTAGGTTGGCGTTCAAGCCGGTCCCGCAGCGCTGTCCTGCTCGGCGCTTCGGCGTTCGGTCCCCGCGATGAAACCGCCGCCAAGGACGCGCGAGCGGTCGCTGGCGTCGGCATAGAAGACGCAAGCCTGTCCTCGTGCCACGCCTAACTCGCCGCCAGGAAGCTCCACGGTGGATGCACCGGTTGATGAATCGTGGTGCAGGACAGCTGGCCTTACGGCTTGGGTCGAGCGCACGCGGACATGCAGGCTCAAGCCTTCTGGCGGAATGGATTGCTCTAATGGGGTGTCGCCAAGCCAATTCACGTCGCGCAGGTGGAGGCGATCGATGGCGAGGAACGAGCGTGGTCCGATTATGACGCGGGCCTGCTCGGGCTCGACACGGATGACAAACAGCGGCTCGGCAGCCGATATGCCGAGGCCCTTGCGTTGGCCGACGGTGAAGTTGATCACGCCTTCGTGCCGGCCGAGTATGCGACCGTCGACGTGGACTATGTCCCCTGGGGTGACTGCGTCAGGGCGGAGCTTTGAGACGATATCGGCGTAGCGGCCGCCAGCGACGAAGCAGATATCCTGGCTATCGGGCTTGGCGGCGACTGGAAGGCGAAGTTCTTCGGCGATGCTGCGTACTTCGGGCTTCGTCAGGCCGCCGAGCGGAAATCCAAGGCGCGAGAGTTGCTGGGGCGTCGTTGCGAAAAGGAAGTAACTCTGGTCGCGTGCGGTATCTGCGGCACGATAGAGCGCGGCGACCGTGCCGTTATCACGCCGCTCTACGTAGTGGCCCGTAACCAAGACATCAGCGCCAAGTTCCTCCGACGTGGTCAACAAATCATTGAACTTAACTTCCTGGTTACATGTGACGCAGGGGATGGGTGTCTCGCCCTTGGCGTAGCTGTCGGCGAAGGTCTGGATGACTGACGCCTTAAATCGGGTCTCGTAGTCGAGCACGTAATGGGCGATGCCGAGCTGCTCGGCTGCACGGCGCGCGTCGTGAATGTCCTGGCCGGCACAGCAGGCACCGGTGCGTCGGGTCGCTTGGCCGTGATCGTAGAGTTGCAGGGTGATGCCAATGACCTCATGGCCTTGCTGCTTCATCAAGGCCGCTGCAACAGCGCTATCTACCCCGCCCGACATGGCTGCCACCACGAGCCGACGGCCCTTCAGGAGGGCCGGCGCGGCTATCGAATGTGGTGAACGAGCGGGTGACATATTTACTCAAGTCGGGTCGATCATGGTTTCGTCGATCGTGGCGAGCGCGCGGTGAATGGCGACGCCCACCAGATGGGTGTGCGGAGACTGGGTGTCTACCACCAACCGGAGCGAGGAAGCAAAAAGGCCGGGAAATTCCCTGGCCCGGCATCGGGCCAATCAATGAATACGGGTTAACACGGCGGTATTGCAAAGGTTTGCATATCAACTCTGAGCATCATTTTAAAACTCGCTGTTATAAAACAAGAAAATAAAGGTTAAAGTTGTTGCTGTAGTGCTTTGGAGCATCGGCTCATGGTAAGTTTACCTCGGCTCTTAGAGCGAGCTTAATCACATTAAGCTAGGGTTCGTGTCTGGTCAGAAATCGTGTTCAGAGTGTCATGACCGATCAAAGTTTCAGGTCTCGAGTGAGATATGTAATGGGTCCCGACGGGAGTCCGCTGACGATAGCGGACCTGCCGCCGAGCGATACCAAGCGCTGGGTCATTCGCCGTAAGGCGGAGGTCGTGGCTGCCGTGCGTGGCGGTCTGCTGAGCCTCGAAGAGGCTTGCGAGCGATACAAGCTCACGGTGGACGAGTTCTTGAGCTGGCAGAGGTCCATCGACCAGCACGGCCTGCCGGGGCTCCGTGCGACACGCATCCAGGAATACCGTCGCGACGAATAGTGTCGCCGGGCTATGCTTCGGCAGTCGCCTTGTTCGCCGATGATTGTCCATTTCGGTAATGTTGCCGCGCTCCCGGTTCCCGGGGGCGCTTTTTTTATCCCTTTGCGGAAATGAATGCTGTGGCCTGCCTACATTACTCGGCGGCGCTGCGATGAGATGGGGTGCTCGTCAGATCGGTTTTCGGTGTTGCATCGGCGGCGAGGGGTGCAACCGGGCTCGAGCGATGGCGCCAGGCGACGACGCGGCGTGCGATGCGATCCATCGTGAGGTAGACGACCGGCGTCGTGTAGAGCGTAAGCAGCTGGCTCAGAAGTAGTCCGCCGATGATCGTCACGCCGAGTGGAATTCGAAGCTCCGAGCCGCTGCCTTGCGACAGGGCCAGGGGAAGAGCACCGAGCAGGGCCGCGACAGTCGTCATCATGATCGGGCGGAAGCGCAGGTGAGCGGCTTCCAGGATCGCTTCACGCGGGGACTTGCCGCGATGGCGTTCGGCATCGAGGGCGAAGTCGATCATCATGATCGCGTTCTTCTTGACGATCCCCATTAGCAGGATGATGCCGATCAGTGCGACCAGGGAGAGGTCGAGACCGCATATCATCAGCGCTATCAATCCACCGATGCCGGCCGATGGCAACGTGGACAGTATCGTCACGGGATGGATGAGACTTTCATAGAGCACACCCAGAACGATGTAGATCGTGAGTACAGCGGCTAGAATCAGCCACGGTTGGCCAGATAGGGCGCGTTCGAACTCGGCGGTGTCGCCGGTGAACGTGCCAGTGACCGACGAGTGCATCCCTATGCGGGTGGTCGCCTCGCTTATGGCGAGCACGGCGGCGCCGAGGGATTGCCCGGTCGCGATATTGAAGCTCAGTGTCACCGAGGGAAACTGCCCCTGCCGCTGGACCACGAGGGGAGCAGTCTGCCGCTCGACCTTAGCTATGGAGCCCAGCGGCACCTGCTGGCCCGAATTCGAGGGCACGTAGACTTTGGCGAGTGCTGCCGGGTCCGTCTGGTAGCGTGGGTCGGCCTCGAGCACGACGCGATACTGGTTCGACTGGGCGTAGATCGTCGAGATCTGCCGCTGGCCGAACGCACTGTTGAGGGTGTCGCCGATCGCCTGCATCGAGACGCCGAGGCGGCCAGCCGCGGCACGGTCCACGTTGACGAAGGCGCGGAGGCCGCCCTCCTGGGCTTCGCTTGCGACATCCGACAAGCGCGGATCGGCGGCGATTTCGGCGAGAAGGCGGCGGCTCCAGTTGATGACTTCCGTCTGATCGGAGCCGACCAATGTGTACTGGTAGAGCGCGCGGCTCGGGCGGGTCGAGATCTGTACGTCCTGCACGGGCTGGATATAGACGATGGCGCCGGGAATATCGGCGAGGCTTGCTCTCAGGCGAGCAATCACGGTTTCAATCCGGTCACGCTGGCCGATCGAGCGTAGCGTCACCGCAAGGCGGCCAGCGTTCGGCGTGGGGTTGAGCGGGCTGACGCCGATTACCGAGACGACGCCGGTGACGGCAGGATCTTTTGAGATGACCGCGACGGCATCCGCCTGTTGTTTGCGCATTTCCACGAATGAGGCTTCGGGGTGGGCTTCGAGGACGGCTGTTAGAAGGCCTGTGTCCTGCAGGGGAAGGAAGCCCTTGGGCACGATGATATAGAGCCAGATCGTGACGGCTACGGTGATGCCTGTAACCGCCAACGTGAGGCGTTCGCGCGCAACGACCCATTCGAGTGACCGACGATACATCTCGACGCCACGTTCGATCAGCTCTTCGGCGGCCTGGAAGCGAGTGTTGCGTGTCGTAACTTCGTCGCGACGTGGCTTCAACAGGCGCGAGCACATCATCGGCGTGAGAGTGAGGGAGACCATGGCGGAGACCACGACGGCTATGGTCAAGGTCAAAGCGAATTCGCGGAACATGCGGCCTACCAGTCCGCCCATGAACAGCAGGGGGATGAATACGGCGATCAGCGACAGTGTGAGGGAGATAACGGTGAACCCGATTTCGCTCGAGCCGGCGAGTGCGGCTTCGTAGGGCGATTGGCCCTTCTCGATATGGCGGTGGATGTTCTCGACCATGACGATGACGTCGTCGACGACGAAGCCGGCGCTGATGGTCAGTGCCATAAGGGACAGGTTGTCGAGGCTGAACCCGGCGAGCCACATCACCGCGAAGGCGGCGACAAGGGAAACGGGCAACGCCACGCCAGCAATGATCGTCGCCTCGATCGAACGCAGGAAGAGAAGAACGACGAGGATGACGAGCGCGACACTGATCACCAGAGTGAGCTGAACCTCGTCGATCGATGCGCGGATCGTACCGGTGCGGTCATGAACGAGTTGGAGATCGGCGCCCGTGGGGAGCGCGCGTGAAAGGCGCGGAAGTTCAGTGCGAATTCGGCCGACGGTCTCGACGACGTTGGCGCCGGGTTGGCGCTGGATGTCGATGATGACGGCCGGCTGCCCCTTGTACCAAGCGCCGACGCGGTCATTGACGAGGCCGTCGACGACGTTGGCGACATGGCGCAGCAACACAGGATTGCCGGCGCGGTAGGCGATGATGAGGTCGCGATAAGCCTCGGCGGCGGCAAGCTGATCATTGGCGGAAATCGTGTAGGCCTGCGTCGGGCCATCGAGGGAGCCGCGCGGGCCGGTGACGTTGGCGGAGGCAATCGCAGTTCGGATATCTTCGAGGCCGAGGTTTGCGTTGGCCAGGCGCGACAGATCGGCCTGGATGCGGACGGCCGGCCGGATGCCGCCTTGCACGGAGACGTGGCCGACGCCACTGACGGAACTGAGGCGCTGGGCCACGAGCGTATCGGCGAGATCGCTGAGATCGCGCAGCGTGCGGGTTGACGAGGTCAGGGCGACGGTTGCGATCGGTGCGTCGGCAGGGTTCACCTTCGAATATGTCGGCGGATAGGGAAGATTGCGCGGCAAGGTCGAGGAGGCTGCGTTGATCGCGGATTGCACGTCCTGCGAGGCGGCGTCGATGTCGCGCAACAGATCGAACTGCAGCGTGATCTGGGTGATGCCGAAGGACGACGAGGATGTCATCAATTGCAGCGACGGGATCTGGCCGAGTTGGCGTTCGAGTGGAGCGGCAACGAGGTTCGCCATCGTGTCGGGATTGGCGCCGGGAAGTTGGGTCGTGACTTGGATGGTCGGAAAATCAACCTGCGGAAGCGACGAAACCGGCAGCCAGAGATAACCGAGAATGCCGGAGAGTGTCACAGCAAGAGCCAGCAGGGCTGTCGCGACGGGGCGGAGGATGCTCGGCGCGGATACGTTCATTGCGAAACGGCGCCCTTACGGGGGCTTTCGGCCGTCGGCGTGTTTCCCGGTATGACACTTGGCGTATCGATGCTGCCGGTAGCGTCAGGCCGTTTGTCGCGTCTGCCTTCGCCGCCTGCTTTGCCGCGCTCGCGTTTTGCTTCCGGCGGCGAAGGAGAAAGCTGTCCTCTGGCCGGTTGAACTGCGGTTTCGTTTTCTCCTGGCCCTGTGATCGGCTGAACTGTGACACTTACGGGTGTGTCCTCACGCAGGCGCGAGAAGCTGGATGTGATGATCTGTTCGCCGGGCTGCACTCCTTCGGATATCGCGGCGAGGCGCTCGTCCTGCGTCGCGATCCTGACCGAGCGCATTTTTGCGGTACCATCCGCCGAGACCACGTAGACGAACGAGCCGTTCGGGCCCTGCTGCACGGAGGCAGTTGGGATGATCGTCGCGGCGCGCAGGTTCTCGACTTCGATGCGAATGTTGATGAACTGGCCGGGCCAGAGCGCCAGCGTTTTGTTCGGGAACTCGGCCTTGAGGCGGATCGTGCCCGTCGTCTGGTCGACCTGGTTGTCGACGACTCGCAGCACGCCGCGATCGACGATCGTGCGGCCGTCGGGCGCGATCGCTTCGGCGGCGAGTTCGCCCTTGGGCGATGCACCCAGGATGGCCGCGTTTACGCGTGCCAGTTGCTGTTGGGGCAGATTGAACAGGACGGCGATCGGCTGCACCTGTGTGATGACGACAATCCCTGGGGTCGAACCCGCGCGGACGATATTGCCTTCATCGACCATGCGGATGCCAGTGTGGCCATCGATGGGGGCGGTGATGGTCGTGTAGCTCAACTGCGTCCTGGCAAGGTCAATGGCGGCCTGATCGGATGCCACCAACGCCTCGAACTGCGCGACTTTGGCGCGGGCTGTGTCTACGGCTTTCTGCAAAGTCGCGATCGGACCGACTTTGGAAACGCGCGAGAGCTCCAGGCGGGCGTCGGACAACTGGGCTTCGTCCTGGGCCTTCTTGGCCAAGGCCTGGTCGAGTTGGGCTTGGTAGATCGCCGGATCGATACGAGCGAGCACGTCGCCGCGCTTGACGTCCTGGCCCTCCATGAAGCCGACGTTGAGCAGGCGGCCGTCGACTTGCGGCTGTACGGTGACCATGTTGAGGGCGCGGGCGGTGCCGAGCCCGTCGAAATAGATCGGGACGTTGGCGGTTTGCGCGGCTGCGGCCAGAACCGGGACGGCATCGCCTCTGTTGGCACCACCTTTCCCTCTGAATGCGCCCTTGCCGCCAGGGCGGCCGGCGACGGTGGTGTCGCTTGGCGGAACGACGAGCTGATAGGCTGCCGCGGCAATGCCTGCGACAAGCGCCAAGCCGATCAGCCATTTCAAGAGCTTTGACACTGAGGACCTTCGGGGTTGCGGCGCTGCGCCCGGATCATCCTAGCCGCCGGGCGCAGCCAACCGAAGTCACAACCAATTCATCGAGTTCGATGGCTTGTTTCACGGTTAAATGGTGTCAATTGGGCCGGCTGGCAATCGCTGGTTCAAGCTCGTGCTTTCAATGAGGAGGCGACTTCTGGAAGAGAACGATGGAACAGTGGAGTTTCCGGCGATCTCGCGGTCGGCTTCTCTATGTAACCATTTCGGCTTTAAGGGGCGGGCTTGGAGCGGCGCCCGGCTAGGGGGGGGCTGGCGCCGGTCCGGGACGATGGGGCAATTGCGGTGGCACTCGCGCTATTGGTCGACTTTCTTCACCGACGTTTCAGGTTCCAGGCCGCCGCGTTGCCGCTTCAGGGTTTCCTCGCCGTTGGCTTCCCAATCCCCGGCAATGGTGCGCTGGGCGAAGCGTTCCCAGGTGTCGGTCCAGTCGCCGAGGGTATAGCCATGCCAGGGCGAGGAGAGCTTGAGCGGCGGCAGGCCGAGTTCGGTCCAGAGCTCCTGGGCGCGTTCCATGTGCTGGCGGGCGGGCAGGGCCAGCGGGGGCATGGCGCGCTTGCGCGTGGCGTCGATCATGAGCGTGGATTCCATCGTGCGCGCGCTCCCCTCACGGACCGCGTATTGACTGCCCTGGCCGCCGCCGCGCCACGGGCCGACGTGAACGTCTTCTGTCGGATTGCTGCGGTAGGCCATCGACCAGAGAACCGCATCGACGCTGGACGGATCGATATCGTCGCTGACCGCGATGACGATCTTGCCGATCCCTGCCATGAACGACGAGATACCGGACATGCCGCGCCAGACTTCCGCACGGGGGGTGCCGTATTCGTATTGGACGAAGACGACGGGCCGGAGGTTGGTCAGCGGCTCGTGCAGAACGACCTTGCGCGCGCCCTTGATCGACATGGTCTTCTGCAAGTGAGCGAGGAAGAGGGGCTCGTATGCGACCTTCTTTATGACGCTCGATTCAGAGGGTGTGACCTGGCTGATGATCGCGTTGAAGATAGGCTTCTTACGGTGCGTGATCGCGGTAACTTTCATCGGCATGTTGTAGGCTTCGAGTGCGACGTAGCCGTTGCTTTCGCCAAACGGGGCCTCGGGTTCCAGAACCGATGTGTCGATCTCGCCTTCGATGACGATTTCAGAGTGGGCGGGGACAAGAAGGTCTATGGTCTTGCACTTCAGCGTCTCGATGGCCTTGCCGGCGATGGCGCCTGCTACACCGAGTTCGTCGAGGTCGACGGCAAGCTTCTGCGGCGAGGTGTAGACGACGGACGGCGCGCCTCCGAGTACGATGGCGATGGGCATCGGCTTCTTCAGTTCGCGGTATTTGAGCCAATGGAGATAGCCGCCGGCACCGCCTGCGCGGGCGACCATGCGTACGGCCAAGCGGTCCTTTGCTTTCAGGGCTGCGCGATACATTCCAATGTTCTGGACGCCGGTCTCGGGATCCTTGGTAATGCACAAGGTTGCCGTGAGATAAGGTGCGCTGTCGAAGCCCGGCGTGGAGACCGGGACCGGCAGCATCGAAACGCCGCCGGCTTTGGCGAGTGCTGCACCCGTCAGCACGACTTCCTGTGCCGGACCGGTTTTCACGATCTTGGGCTGGATCGGATTGGCGATCGCGGAGACCCAGGCTTCTCCGATCTCGGCTACGGAGCGCGCCATGCCCATCGCGTAGATGCGAGGTGAGGCGGAGAGCGCCCCGAGCAGAACCGGCATGTCGTAGCGTTTGCCTTTGGAGTCCACCACGTTGGTGAAGAGGAAGGCTTTTCGTTCGTCCTCGGGGATGCCGCCAAGGAATTGCAGGCGCACCAGGGGATGTAATTCGGTGTCCTTGTTGATCGGTCGGTCGATGCGGACAATCAGGCCTGCCGCTTCGAGGCGGGCGAGATGCTCCTGCAGATCGGCGGGTGGTATCGTACGTCCGGCAGAAACGCCGGGGGCTACATCATTCGGCATCGCGTTTCATCCGCGGGGCTCGTCGCACCGCGCCTCTCAAGGGTTAGTTCAAGGAATTGCTGGCAGTTGGAGTTCAAAACTGGCCTCTGTCAAGCAAGCGGCGTCCGTGTACAATATCGCTCCGGCACGGTTGAAGCGTGGAGGGGATCTTGGGAGAAAGTCTACAAAAAGGCCTCGATACCTCGGGGCTCGCCTATGTCGTCACTGGAGCCGGGAGTGGCATCAATCTGGCGATTACGCGGGCACTGCTGGCGGCCGGGTGCACGGTCGCTGCGTGGGACGTCAAGGCGGGAGCCCTCGCCGCTGAAAAAAGCGCGCGGCTGCACTTCACAGCGATCGATGTACGCGACAAGGCGGCTATGGTGAAGGCGGCCGATGAGAGCGCAACGCGCTGCGGCGGCATTGCTGGGCTCGTCGCAGGGGCCGGCGTAATGGTGCATGCGCCGTTTCTGGAGATCAGTGAAGCCGATTTCGATCGCACGTTGGCGATCAATCTGAAGGGACCGATGCTGACGGTGCAGGCCGTGTTGCCTCATCTGCGCGCGGCGGGCAAAGGCAGTATCGTGATGTTCGCCTCGATGCTCGCGAGATATGCCGGTCTCAACGCGGGCGACTACATAGCCAGTAAAGGCGGAGTTCTAGGTTTGGCGCGGACACTGGCGCTTGAGCTTGCCGAGACCGGCATTCGCGTCAACACGGTATCGCCTATGGTGATAGATACGCCGATGCCCCAGGCGGTCTACAGCCGAGAGCGAATGGAAGCGCGAGGCAAGAGCAGTCCGATGGGGCGGCTAGGGACGGTGGATGATGTTGCCGCTGGGGTGCTTTTCCTGCTCAGCGACGACGCGTCATTTGTGACGGGGCAGGATTTGCGGGTGAATGGTGGCGAACGGTTGTTTTGAGGGGGCGGGCGATGAACGTTCTGATAACCGGTGGTGGCAGCGGCATCGGGGCGGCGACGGCAAAACGCTTAGCCGACCGTCATGTCGTCGTGATCGCGGATCGTAACAAGGCGGCGGCAGACGCTGTCGCCGCCGAAATCGTCAGCGCAGGCGGCAAAGCGATCGCGGTCGAGGTTGACGTATCTTCGGCGGTGTCTGTGAAAGCTATGATGGAAGCAATCCCTGGAGTGGCGCGTCCGCTCGGCGGGTTGTTCAACAACGCGGGCATCAATATCCGCCAGCCGATCGATGAGATCACGGAACTGGGTTGGGATGCGGTGGTCAACACGCACGTCAAGGGTGTGCTGCTGGTCAGCCAGGCGGTTTTGCCGGAGATGCTCGCTGCGAAACGCGGCGTGGTCGTCAACACCGCGTCGGATTATTCGATCATCGGTGCGCCAGGCCTCGGCGCCTATTGCGCGGCTAAGGCGGCCGTGTATTCGCTGACGAAGGTGATGGCGATGGAGTTCACGTCGCGCGGTATTCGCGTCAACGCCGTCGGGCCGGGACCGATCGATACGCCAATGCTTCGCGCCGGGCGTGCACCTGCGGAAGCGGAGGCGCGCCTCGAGATGCACAAAGCGAAGATCCCGATGAAGCGTATGGGGCGGCCGGAAGAAGTGGCGGCTGTGGTCGATTTCCTATTGAGCGAGCGTGCTTCGTACATCGCGGGACAGATCATCCATCCCAACGGTGGCCTCGTGATGTGGTGAGCATGCCATGAGGCCCCCGCGGATGATAACCGCGGGGGCCTCGAAGTGCGGGACAGAGGGGCGGTAAATTACTATTTCCGCTTGAACCCGTATTCTTCCCAACGCTGCTCGACGAGAGCGGCGTCCTGCTTGTCCGGCCACACCATCGGCGGGAAACGCTGACCGCCGTACTCTTCCTCGGGCTCGAAATCGAGGTTGACCGTCGCATCGATCAACACCCGGCACCACTTGCCGGTGCCGAATTTCTGCGCATCACGCGATTTGAGCCGGGTCGAGGGATCCAGCGCCGAGCCGAACGTGCCGGGGAAGAAAACGATGTCGTCCTCGGCGGCGTTGACGCGATACGCGAACGCCCAGTCGAGCGCGCCGTAGTCGTGGATGTCGATGTCTTCGTCCACGACCCAGATGTTCTTGTAGCGCAGATGCGCGGCATTCGACCCCCAAATCGCGCAGGCGGCTTGCTTGGCTTGTCCGCGATACGTCTGCTTGATCTGGATGATCAGCGTTGTGCCGTTGTTTGCGGGCGGGCAATGCACGTCCGTCACGCCCGGCACGCCTGCACGCTCCAGAATGTTCCACGCCAGCGCTGCCCGCTGCACGGAGGACATGATCGAATTCTCGTTCAGCATCTTGGGCATCGTTCCTTCGAGCGTGCCCCGCATGATCGGATCGTTGCGATGCGTGATCGCCGTGACGCGAACCGTGTGCCGCAGCGCCTTGTCGCCCCCGAAGTAGCCGGTGTACTCCCCGAACGGACCTTCCATCTCGAACGTCGCCGGGTCCGGCGAAATCCAGCCCTCGATTACGATCTCCGCCGTCGCCGGCACTTTGAGCGGCACGGTCTCGCAGTCGACCAGCTCGACTGGCGCGCCGCGGATCGCGCCCATCACGTCGAATTCCGAAACGTCCGGTGGCAGCGGGGATGAGCCGCAGAACGGCAAGCACGGTTCCCAGCCGTAGATGAAGGCGACCGGCATTTCCTTTTGCTCGGCCGCATACTTGTTGAAGTCGAGCCCCCAGTTCTGCGGCCGCCAGAGTTGAACGGGCAGGGTATTTGGCTTCTCGCCGACCATGCCGCGATATATGCCGACGTTGAGCCGCCCGGTTGCCGGGTCCCGCGTCACCGTGCCTTGCATCGTGTTGATGTAGCGGCCACCGTCGAGGCGGTGCCACTTGGGCACGGGGAAATCGAGCAGGTTGATGTCATCGCCGGTGATGATGTTCTCCTTCACCGGGCCGGTCTTAACGGTGACGGGCGGGATGCGGCCGGCGTAGGCCTTGCGGGCGCACTTCACCATTTCGGTGATCGAGGCGTCCTTCGGCAGGCCGAACATCATCGCGAGGCGTGTGTAGTTCGACAGACCGCCCGTGAACATCTTGGAGCACCGTGCACCCGGCCCGTTATAGTCCTTGATGTTGTTGAACATCAGAGCTGGCCCGTCGCCGTTTCCGAAAGCCTTGCGGGTGATGGTGCCGAGTTCACATTCCCAATTTACTTCGGCGTCGATGTCGTGGATTTCGCCTTCGCGGCGGAGCGCGTCGATCCAGCCGCGCAGATCGCCGAAGGGCTTGGGTTCATTGGAGCCGGTGCCAGACTGTAAGGTCTTCTCTTGCGATTTTGACGGGGATTTTTGACTAGGCGATTTGGCCATCGGTACGCTGCTCCTCGGGGGCGAAACGTCTTTATGCGTTTCCTGGGTGTTCACGCTTTACAGCCCCCTAGAGCACGTGCAAAGGCTCGTGGCTAGCCAAGGGTAGCTATCAGTGAAATGTCGTCTCACTGGGAACAATCGAGGAAAATTATCCATGGAAGTCAAGCGCAAGCCGGTTGCCTACGAAGATTTGCGTGGCTGGGTTGCAGCCTTGGACAAGGCCGGTGAGCTCGACCAGGTGAAGGGCGAGGTCGACTGGAAGTACGAGTTGGGCACGCTGACCCGTCTCGCGTTGGGGCCGGGTACCGGCAGAGCGCTGATGTTCAACAACATCAAGGACTACAACAAGCCCGACAGCCGCTGCGGCCGGATGTTCGTGTCAGGCCTTGCTTCCTATAGCCGCGTCGCGATGATGATGGGGTTGCCGCGCGACACGCATCCGCGCGAGCTCGTGAAGCTCGGGCGCTCCGTGCTCGAAGGCCGCATCGCTCCACGTACGGTGAAGGATGCGCCTTGCAAGGAAGTCATCGTCAAGGGCAAGGATGTGAACCTGGACGACTTTCCTTCGCCAATCTGGAACCGGCCTGATGGCGGCCGCTATATTCTCACTTACGCCGGAATCATCTCGAAAGACCCGACGACGAACGTTCAAAACGTCGGCATCTATCGCGGTATGGTCGCGAGCAAGAACGAAATCCCGATGTTGATGTGGCGCGCGCAGAACGTCGGGCATCACGTGGCTGCCTGGCAGGCGCAGGGACACAAGCGGATGCCGATCGCGGTCGCCATCGGATGCGAGCCGACGTTCGGTTTTTGCGCTTCCGCTCCGATTACGCGGGGTGTGTGCGAGTACGACGTGATGGGTGCAATTCGCGGTGCGCCGATCGATCTGGTCAAGTGCGAGACCAACGACCTGATGGTGCCCGCGACCGCCGAAATCGTGATCGAAGGCGAGCTGACGCTCGATCCCGCCGATTATGTGATGGAAGGTCCGTTCGCCGAGTTCACGGGCTATGTCGCCGG
>CANJPN010000120.1 GCA_947475855.1 Bradyrhizobiaceae bacterium | reverse complement strand
GTTGCTCTCCGGTCGGCCTACGGCCTCCCTACGCGCAACGCCGCGGGGCCCCTTGCCTCCCCCGCCTCGTACACCACGTCCTGGGACGCGCCCGCCGACGCATCGCTGAGCGCGACGATCTCGCCCGGCGCTGATGCGATCTCTTCGTTGAGCAGCGCCAGTTTGCCACGATTCATGGGATGCACCCGCAGCTCAATATGCGGCGGCGAGCCGGCCTGCTCCAAGGCTTCCCGGGCGACCTGCTCGGTCGAATCCGTGCAGCCGTCAAGCGCAATCACGACGCCGAGGCGGTCGCGCGGATAGTCCAGCGCGGCAAGGTTGTGCACCTTTTCGGCGATAAAGCGCTCTTCGTTGTATGCAGGAACGATCAAAGTGACCGGCGGAGTGAGCCCTCGCAATGGGTCGAGCCCGGCATCCGCTGCCTGCGGCGTCTCCCAACGCTTCTGCGCCGCGAAGCTCTTCAAGAGCATCGGGTACATGAAGTGGTGGTAGCAAAACGCAGCAGCCGCCAATACGACGACGCCACCTGCGATTACATCAAGAAGCATTCGGTCTTCTCACTCACTCTACGCGGCGCCAACGAGGGCCTCTTGGCCCCGTTGCCCTTCACTCGTTACATTCTTCAATTCCGTCACTGCTCGATTGCGCAGCACGAGACCCTTCAAACTCGGCACGTGATGTTCGGGTTCGAACGGGATCGACATGTTCAGCTCGGGCACATCCCAGGCGTCGCAAACCTCAAGACCGATATCGGCGAACTCCCGCAGGAATCCCGCGCGGTTCGAAACCCGGTAGGGCGCGAAGGTCGTCCCGAGACATTGCAGCGTCCAGAAATCCGGGCCATCGATCAGGGGGATCTTATTGACGATGACAGTCCGTGCCCGTTGCGCCGCCTTCATGAAAGTCGCAAGCGCATCCGGCGACATATACTGTATGCATCCCAATGACATGAGCACATCGCATTCGTCAAGCGCAGTAAGATCTTCTGAGAACGTTAAATTCTCCGCGCCGGCTTTTACCGCCAGTTCCCTTGCCCGTGCCGTCACTTCAGGCATGTCCACCACGTTCCAGGTGACGCCAGAGGGCAGATCGAAGTAGTTGCGGTAGTGCCAATAGGTCAGGCCGCTGGCACCTCCAACGTCGACGATCCGTGCTCCCGGCTTCAATACCTTGTTGAGCCACAAGAGGACCGCGAAAGTGGATGGCTGGTGGACCAAAACGGGAAGGTCATCCTTTCCGTTCCTTGCATGGGCCGGCACCTTGTCGCCGACGAGATTAGAGGCAATTCCCTTTTCGTCCCAACCCGTCGCCCGGCCCGGCGGCGCATGACGCAGCGCGTCCTCGAAGGACGGGAACACGCCGCTCATCAGGTTCATCCCGCGCGACCAGTATCGCCGTTCGTATGGCATACGCAGGAACGGCCTTGCCCAACGCCCAAATATGGTCGTCGTCACCAAGCTCATTGCGAATTTGCGCATCTGCTTTGTCGACCTCTCTCGCAGGATTTCTATCTGGCAACAGAGGAGGAAGCCGCGCGACCGACCGATTGGGCCATCCGCACTTTGGATGCCAAAAACTCGAGGGTTGCGCTGTCGATCGTCGCACGCACGACCGCCGGGTGAGCCAGCGGCGGCTGCCAAGGCCGCCACTCGGTCCAGCGATTTCCCCCATGCAATTGGTCGGTGTAGTCGCCATGCAGCGTGCCATGAATGACAATCGAACGGCTTTGCGGCAGCGCGAGTTGGCCATGCTCGCGGGCTTGCGAGATGCGATCGACCGCCGAGGTATTGCGACCCGCTATCCCGTACTCGATCGGCGGCATGGAGTTCGTGCTCTTGAAGACCAGGAACGGCTTGTCGACGGGCTGTCCTGCACTGCTCCCGAAGTGCCATCCATCGATATTCACCGCAGCAGCCACGCGGCGGTCCAAGCGCAATGCTGCTGCCGCGGACGAGCCGCCAAACGAGAAACCAATTGTCGCGATCCGGTGCAGATCGGCCCGCTTCAACAGTTCGGACCCAGGTCTGGATTGAGCCGCCGCTATGGCGTCGATCAGACTCGAGATCTTCTTGGCAGCGAGGTCCGCCTTTCGATCCGCCGCACTCACAAACTGCTCGACACCCCTCACATCATTCAGGTCGAGAGGGGCCACTCGCGCGAGGCGTGCTTCGGCACTCTCACCGGTCTCCGGTGCATCGTGCGCGACATCGGCGACTGCCAGCACAAGATAGCCATCACTGGCGATGGCCTTGAGGAGGACGTCGCTATCAACGGGTCTTCCCCCCATCCGGGCATGTAGAAGACAACGGGCAAGTTGCGGGCGCCAAGGTTGTCACGCCAGCCCTGGGAAATGAAGGCGCGAACTTCATAGGTGCGAGGCGCAGATGGCGTAGCGTCCTCGACAACAGAAAGATCGATTATCTCCAACGATGCCGCATTCACTGCTTGCACCGGAGGATGCGGCCGGAGGGCCAGCCACAGTCCAGAGCCGTGCCACATGGCAAACGCGAACACGGCAACTGCCAGTAATGCAGTCACCATCGTCATGGCGCGAGATAGTGGGAGTACAAACAGCAACAAGTCCTCATTTTGGCTACGGCAGGTCCAGCTATCCAATAATCAGCACGCGAAGTATTGGCCGCATTGATTACATAGTTACTCGGCTCCGCGACTAAAACTGACCGCCGTCGAGTACTTTGACGAGTTCGTGCGCGATCTCGATCGCAACAACTTCGGTCAGCATTTCACTGTGCAAGCCGTTGACGTTGAAGACCCTGGCGTTGCCAGTGACGCAATCCTGCCAACCCAGTGCAGGCGGAAACGCGGGCCCCTTAAGCATGTCTCTCGAGGTGAAGACCGCAACGTCGCAATCGATTTTCTTCGTCTGGCGCGGCGCGCTGGCGAACAAGCCCTTTACGATAATGGGAAACTCCAGAAGGCTCTCGAAGTCGCTCGGTATTGGTGCCGGGTCAATCAGCTTGAGCTTCAGCAGCAGCTTCGGAACTCCCAACTTACGTAGGGTCGTATAGTGGCGGAGGAACATTTCGGTCGTGATCTCGCCGCGCTTGCGCATTGCGAGCAATACCCGGAAGTAATGCGCGGCTTCCCGCACTTGTGCCATGCGGCGGAGCCATCTGGCCTTGAGCCCAAGTTTCTCATTGTAGTACGGCGCCGTCGCGTTCAGGACGATGAGCTGCTTTACCGTTCTGCCTCGCGCTGCAAGTTGACGCGCCGCTTCATATGCGACGATACCCATCGCGCAGTAGCTCATGATCACCAATGGGCCTTCCGGCTGGGCCTCGATGATGCGTTCGACGACGCGTTCAGAGAGTTCTACGAAGTCGTGAGTTGCCGCAAACTCGATGTCTTCCTCTGTACCAATGGGGACATCGACAACGGAATATTGGTGCGACAGGTGACGCTGGATAAAGCGATAGGCCAATCCATTGTTCAACGCGATGATGTTCTGTCGAGCGCCTGCACGGCTTGCTGGCCCAACTACTTTATCTGCGACGCCCTCTCGAGCGACCACGGTGGGTGTTACGATTTTCGCGATGGACGTCGCGAACTCGCGCAACATGGGGTTGCGCAGCAGGGTGGTCAGCGCAAAGCTTTTGCCGAATGCCTTGCTAACTCGCGATAGCATGCGCATGGCGGACAGTGATGTGCCACCAGCATCGAAATAATCCGTATCGCCACTTATACCGTCGAAATCCAATACTTCCTTCCAGACTTCGGCAATGCGAGCCTCGATCTCGTTCTGGCCGTCAACCGGCGACAGCGCGACCGGCTGGCTCCGATGAGCCCCCGAGAGCCCGACTGCAGGATATCGATGCACCTTTTGCGCGGCCAGTTCCGACAGCCGCATCGTGCCGCCGTGCGCCACCAGAGCCTCGACGGCCTGTGCCCAGCTCTCCAGCAACCGGTCGATCGTCGCGATTTCAAACAAGTCGGTGTTGCCGGCGCACGAAAGCCGCCAGCCCTCTTCGCGCCCGACCATGAAGAAGCCAAGATCAGTCTGCGCGCCGGCTGAGAAGGACGGCATCGCCGCAATCGTGAGCCCGTCAAACGTCAGGTCGCCCATTTGCCCGGTATCGATGTGCGCCGTCTGGGCGGTGAACAATATCGAGTACATGAGATTGCGGCTGGGATCGCGACTGGGGTTTTGCGCCTCGACCACGAAGTTAAATGGCAAATGCTGATGGGTCATCGCTTCCGTGCAGCGCTGCCGGCATCGCTTGAGTAACTCGATGAGAGTGGGATCCTCGGCCGCGTCAAAGCGGAGAGCAGCGGTATTGATCAACGGCCCGACCAAGCCGGCCAACTCGGGTTCGTCGCGGCATGCCGTTTGGGTGCCGATGAACACGTCCGGATTGCCGCTGGCGTTGCTGAGTGCCGCGGACAGTGCCGAGATGCCGACATGGAACATCGACGCCCCATTCATCCTCGCAAAGCCCGTCAGCGCATCGCTCAGTTGGCGCGGCAGTAACACCGTCCTGATCTCACCTTCGTGGGTAAGAACCGCGGGACGCGGCCTGTCTGGCTCGATCTCAAATCGCTTCCAGTTCGCCAGAAGTTTTTTCCAGTAGACCTTGTCGGCATCGAAGCTACCGGACTCGAGCATGTCCTCTTGCCAGAGCGTGTAGTCGACGTGCTGCATCAAGACTTCGGGCAACTCCAGCGTTTGACCGGCCTGGAGCTGCGCGGCGATATGGCCGAACTCCCTGATCAATACGCCGACCGACCAGCCATCGACTATGACGTTGTGGAAATTCGTCAGAAGGATCGACGTATCTACGTCGATCCTTATCAATTGAATCCTAAAGGGCGGCGATGCCGTCAGAGCAATCGGCTTCTTGGCGTCGTTCGACGCGATTTCATCGGCAGCCGATGCACGCTGATCGGGCGGCAAGCGCGAGATGTCGATGATCCCGACCTTTGGCTGGAACTGATCCCAGACCCTTTGGTAGGGCGTCCCGTCGAACTCTTCGATCCCCGTTCTCAAGGATTCGTGGCGATCAGCGAGGATCTGCCACGCACGCTCAACGGTCGTATCGCGTAGCGCGCCCCGCAGCTGCCAGCGCATGCCGACATTCCAATGACTGCTATCCGGGTCGATCTGCTGCGAGTACCAGATGCGCTTCTGCGTGTATGAGCATGGATACAGTTTGCTGGCCGCAGTGTCGGCGCTCCCGCCCGCGTCACTTGCTTCGCGTCGTGAACGATCGCCACCGCCAACTGGACCTTCTTGACCCTTCATAGCGCCCTGCCAGTGCGGCGCCGCCCGCTTGCATAGCTTGCCAGTTGAGGCGAGCCTGCTCGAACCGACGCCTCAGCAGGCTTCGTGCCGATCATCGCTGCCAAGCGGGCGATCGTGGAATGATCGAAGATCTGCTGTGCGTTGACGGCGAGGCCTTCTCTGCGCAATTGAGCCACGAACCTGAAAACACGAAGTGAGTCGATGCCCATTTCCAGGAAGTCGTCGTCGCGCGAAAGCACCTTTCCACCCATAACGTCCTTCCACGCCGCAGCTAGCTTCTGCTCGACTGGCGACCAAGATTGGGTATCCGATCCGGTCACATCGGATCCGAGCGCTGCCTTGGGCGTCACCGGAGAAGCCGGCACTTTGGCGACCGCCCAATCGACCGCACCAAGCTTTTTTCGGTCGAGTTTGCCGTTGGCGGTCATCGGCATCGAAGTAAGCCGTTTCCAAAGAGACGGGACCATGTACTCGGGCAATTTTGTTCGCGCGTGACGGAGTAGGTCTGCATCAACCGGCAGCGCGTCGCGCTTCGGGACGATGTAGGCCGCAAGGCGCTCGGCGCCGGCAGCGTCTCGAAACACCTCCACTGCTGCCAGGGCTACACCATCGGCTTCGCGAAGCACCGCCTCGATCTCTTCCAGCTCGATCCGGAAACCACGCAACTTGATCTGACGGTCTCGGCGGCCCTTCAGAACCAGGCGTCCATCGGAAAGCCGCACTGCAACGTCGCCGGTGCGGTAATATTTCGTCGGAGGCGCGCCTTCGATCGACACCTCGACGTAGGCGGCTTCGGTCAGGTCCGGACGGCTGAGATAGCCGTTGGCGAGGCCGCTGCCGCCGATCAGGAGTTCGCCAGCGACGCCGATGGGCGCAAGCGCGCCGTTCCCGTCTAAGACGACGAGCGAGGTATTTGCGATCGGTCGGCCGATGGTAATCGGGCCCGAGCGCCGCACGCGATCGACCGACGACCAAATCGTCGTCTCGGTGGGGCCATAGAGATTCCACAGCTCGCCGCCCGCGGACAAAAGGTCCTCGGCGAGATCGCGCGGGAGTGCCTCGCCGCCCGTGAACATGCGGAGCCCGATGGACGGTACGAATCCCGCTTCGAGCAACATCCGCCACAGCGACGGCGTCGCCTGCATCACGGTCGCGCCGCTATCCTTGATGAGATCGACAAGCGCGAATCCGTCGACAACCTGACTCCGGTCCGCGATGATGACACGGCCACCTGCGATCAGCGGCAGGAACAGCTCGAGCATCGAGATATCGAAACAGACAGTCGTGACCGCCAACATCCTGTCGCGATCGGTCATGCCCGGCTCGCGCCTCATCGACGTCATGAAGTTCACCAACGCGCGATGGCCGACCTCGACGCCCTTGGGCGTACCCGTCGAGCCTGACGTGAAGATCACGTAGGCGGCTTGCTCAGCCGTTGCGGCGCGCCCGGTATTACGATTGGCCGTCGTCGGCTGGCCCGTGGCGGCATCGATCAAACGGGCTTGCCCGATGCGGTCCGCACCTTTTGGCGCTGCGTCGAGGATCGCTTGATCTGCCGAGACTACGGCGGCAACGGCGCCGACTTTCATCGTTTCGGCAAGTCGTGCGACGGGGTGCGAAGGGTCCAGCGGCACATAGGCGTGGCCGGCCTTCCATACCCCCAACAGAATTGCGACCAAGTCGCTCGAACGCTCGACGGCAACGGCAATGCGCGCGCCCTTCGAAGGCACACAAGCCGCCAGCTCGTGAGCAATCGCCGACGACTTCCGATCGAGTTCGGCATAGGTCATCGAGCGGCCCGCGTGCACAAGCGCGGTGGCGGCGGGCGTCTTGGCCGCACGTTCGGCGATGAGCTCGCCGACGGTCTTGTGCGTCGGAAACTCCTGCATTGTTTGGTTTACATCGTCCCGCAACCACGCGATCTCATTCGAGGTCAGGATAGGCAAGCGCGACACAGACGTGTACTTGGCGGCTTCTGCGGTCAGGCCTTCGAGAAGCGTAACGAGATGGCATACCCAACGCGCAACGGTCTGCTCGTCGAAGAGATCGGTGGCGTAATCGATCTCGGCGCGAATTCCATCTGCGGTGTCGACGAGATTGAAGAAAAGGTCGAAGTTCACCGCGCTCTTCGGGTTTGCGCGCATCGCCGATTTGAGACCGAGAAATTCGCAGCCGGTGATTTCGCTCTCCAGATTGAACTGTACATCCACCAAAGGCGTGCGGTCCCACTGCCGCGGCAGGCCCAACTTTTCGACAAGTGTGCCGAGCGTGTAATCTTGATGCTCGTAAGCTTCGAGGAGCGTATCCCGAACGCGGCGGACATGCGCATCAGGCGCTACGCTCTCGTCCACACTCATGCGCACCGGCAAGAAGTTGACGAGGTGGCCAACGAGCGATTCGGCTTCTTCAAGCTGCTGACCGGCAACGGGAACCGCAATGCAGATGTCCGTCTGCCCGGTCAGCCGCGCGAGAACCAACTGCAGACTGGACAGCAGCGTTGCGAATGGCGTGACACCGGTACGCTTGCTGTAGCCACGGATGCGCGCCTGCAGAGCCCGATCGAGGTGATGATAGTAGGTTGCGCCATTGAAGCTCTTGCGAGCAGGACGCGGCCGATCCGTCGGCAGCTCCAAGGGCTCCGGCGGGGATTTGAAGCGCGATAGCCAGAAACTCTCGGTCGGCGAGCCTGCCTGAGCAACTGCACGGAGCACGCGGCCCAACGGGGCTGGCGATTGGAGAGCCGGTGAGCGGTCTGCCAGGCGAGCGTTATAGATTTCAGCCAACTCATTCAACAAAACACCAGCGGACCAGCCATCGAATACGATGTGGTGGCCACAGATTACGAGTGCGTGCCGCCGAGCGGCGAGACGCACGATACGCATCCGGATGAGGGGTCCACTTTCCAGGTCGAACGGATCAGCCTGATCCTGCGATACGATGTCGGCGAGACTCGCAACCGGGTTGAAATCGGCTGATACGTCGACGAGCGGCACGTCGAGAACAATATCGGCGGCGGGCGTGATGCGGACCATTTCACCTGTCACGCCGAGACTTGCGCGGAGGGCTGCATGGCGCGCAACGACGTTGCCGCAACTTGCGCGCAGTGCATCGATGTCGAGGTCTCCGTCCAGCGTCAGTGTGAGGCCTTCATTGAATGCTGTGGAAGCCTTCGGGCCCAATTGCGCGGCAAGATATACCTCGCGCATAGGAGCGCTCGGGCGCGCCTCAGCGGGTTCTGGCGATTCCACCGTCTTCGCTGGGACCGACGGCGCGCTGGCCAGCTTGCCAGACAATATCTCGGCTTCGACCAGCGCCTGGATGCTCTTTCGAACGCTAGCGGCGATGTGATCGAGGTCAGCGTCGGAATGCGCCGTGGTCATGAACCACGGGAAGCCTTCCTGCGCGTGGACGCCGAGGAGGCGGACGTGAGGGAAGAACAGGCTCGCGAGCGGTGTTTCCTTAGCTGGCATGAAGTACATCCAGCTTGCGAATTGCTCGAACCGCGACTTGATGCCGATCTTCTCGAGATCCGCATTCATTCGGCCGGTCAGCTGTTCCGTCCGATGGCCGAGTTGATCGAGTTCGGCACGGCCGCCTGCACGCAAATGCAGTAGGACGGCGCGAGTCGCTGCCAGCGTCAGAGGGTGACGGACGAACGTTCCTGCGAAGAACGTCGGCGCCACTTCAGGAACGGAGTCGTCACCGAATTGCCATTGGCCGCCGTCGAGCGCGTCGAGGAAGCTCGCCTTGCCAGCGAGCACGCCGATCGGCATGCCGCCGCCGAGGACCTTACCGTACGTCGCCATGTCGGCGCGGATCCCGTAGACGGCCTGCATGCCGCCATCGTGGACGCGGAAGCCGGTGACGACCTCGTCGAATACGAGCGCCGTGCCGCTGTTCTGGGTAATCTCACGCAGAGACGCGAGAAACGTGCGTGGTCGGAACGATGGGCGGCGGCTCTGTACCGGCTCGACGATGACCGCTGCAATTTCCTCGCAATGGTGGCGAATCCATTCGACGCTCTCGTCCGCGCCGTAGTCGAGGATGACGATATTGCCAAGGCTGCTCGCGGGAATGCCTGGCGCGATGGGCAGACTGCGCTGCCGGCCCGGCTTGGCAAGCACTTCGTCGAACTGGCCGTGATATGCGCCAGAGAAGAATACGATTTTGTCACGGCCAGTCACCGCGCGCGCCACACGCATCGCGGCCATCACAGCTTCGGAGCCGGTGTTACAGAACGTCGCCCGCTCGTTGCCGGTCATCTCGCAGATCATCTCGGTAACTTCCCCGGCGAGGCTGGCCTGGGGACCGATCGGAAAGCCATCCTTGATCTGGCGTGCCAGCGCCTCCTCGACGAAGGGCGGGTTGTGGCCGAATGCAGTCTGGCCGAAGCCATTCACGACATCGACGTAGCTGTTCCCATCGATGTCCCAGATCCGCGAGCCCTTCGCGCGATCGCTCACAACCGGGTAGACAAGTTCCTTCCAGCGCAAATCAAACGCTGACGCGGCCCGCGGATCCGCGAGCACCTTGCGGTACCGCTGCGTGTAGGCTTTCGAGCGTGGCGTCTTCGCTTCGAGGCGTTCTGACAAGCCGTCAATGAAGCCGCGTTGCGGAGCAGTCAGCGCGTCCGAGCCCGGCTTACTTTTGACGATAAACGTCGAGAAGCGGTCGGGAGACTGTATTGCCGACGGCGCTTTGGTTGAGACCGGCTGTGCCGCTGCTGCCTTTCCGACATCGCTGACGGCCGGAGGAAGCTCTGGTGCCGCAGCGGCTACGGACTGTCGGGAAATTATGGCTATCTGGCTCGCGATGACCTGCTGCATCGCCGCAAGCTGATCACGGAACAGCGCCTCCATTCCGGCGGCGGGGACGGTTTGGGTCGGCACATTGGCGGCCGGTAGCGACATCTGCTTCACCGGTGCAGCCGGAGCTGCGGGCGAAGGAGCCGCTTGCGCGGAGGAAGAGCCGGCATCGGGCAGGTCCGGCACAATCTTCGTCGCGAGAAATTCCGCCAACGCATCGATGCTGGAGTACGCACTCATCAACTGCCGAAAAGTAATCGACGTCTTGTATGTCTTGTTGAGGCGCTGCGCGATCTGGCCGAGCAAGAGCGAGTCGAAGCCGAGTTCGAGGAAAGTCATCCCGCGCGGTGCCGCCGACAACTCCTCACCGGACACCTCTGCCAGTATCTCTGTCAACGCCAGCGCAATCTTCTCCCGGTGCGTCGAACCGCCGGATGTCGAACCCGAACTCACTGCCAGCATCGGCTTCTCGATCGAGTTAGGTCTCATTATTCCATGCGTATCTGTCGTGGGCACTGCGACCACCTGCGGAGCGAGGACCGGCGAAGGGACCGACTTACCGGTCGCGCTGGCTTGCTCTACGTCGAGGAAGTAGCGTTTGCGTTCGAACGGATAAGTCGGCAGCGAGACGCGCGTCGGTTCTACTGGCGCCAGCACATGACATGCAACATCGATGCCTGATTGCCAGATCGCTGCCCGTGCATCCGCGAGCAGAGGATCCACTGCGTGATCGTCGGGGCCTGGAAGGATCTGGATGGCGACCGACGCCTTGCGAACGGCAGCCGATTGGCGTGCGAGCGACGTCAGCGTTCCGCCTGGGCCAACTTCGATCAGCAATCCGCCTTCAGCGGCCACCGTCGCCAACGCATCCGCAAAGCGAACCGTGGCACGGCAATGGCTGGCCCAATATTCGATCGAGGTCGCCTCTTCAGCGGTCAACCAAGTTCCTGACACGCTCGACGCCACGGGAATGCGAGGTGCCGACAGCGGTGCGTTGCGCATGACGTCCCGGAGTTCCGGTACGGCCGAGTCCATCATCGCCGAATGGAACGCGTGCGACGTATGGAGACGGCGGCTCACGAGTTCTTTCGATGCGAGCGTCTTCTCGAGCTGCTCGATGACATCGCGGGGGCCCGACGCTACGCACATGCTGTCAGCATTGATCGCGGCTATATCCGCACCGGCCGGCAGCAGCGGCTTCAGCTCGCTGACTGGGAGTCGAACGGCCAGCATGGCACCACCGGGAAGCGACGCCATCACCTGCGCGCGGCTCGCGATCGCAGTCAGCGCATGCTCGTAAGACATGACGCCCGCCAGAGCTGCAGCGACGAACTCTCCGAGGCTGTGGCCCATCATCGCCGACGGTACAACACCGAGACGCATCAGCTCCGAAGCCAAGGCATGCTCGATGATGAACAACGCCGGCTGTGCCAGAACGGTCGAACGGATCGCATCGCCATGGGCAAGGTCTGGGGTCGACGGGAAAAGATGCGAGCGCAGATCTTTGCCGAGGAGACGACTCGCGAGGAGCAGCCCGCGATCGACGTCGGCACGGAACCCGGCGCAATTGTCGTAAAGCTCACGAGCCATGCCCGGATACTGCGTGCCTTGCCCGGGGAACATGAAAACGACGCGCGGCGGCTTCGACGGGGTTCCGCTGGCTGATTGCGCGCGGGCTGCCGCTGCGCGGAGCGCTACGACAGCTTCGTCATGAGTGGCCGCAGCAACGGCGATTCTATGTCCAAATCGAGTGCGGCCCTGCTGTAGCGTGAAAGAAACGTTCGGCAGAGCCGGCGCCGTCGGCTTTGACAGTGCGGCGGCTAGATTATTCGCACTTGCCGCCAGTGCCGAAGGAGAGCGCGCGCTGAGCTGCAAAACGTGATGGCAGGGCTGAGATGCAGCAGTGGCGGCAACCTTCTCCGTCGCCGGTGCTTCCTCAAGGACGACATGCACATTGGTTCCGCCGACACCCAGCGCGTTGACTGCAGCACGACGAGGTACGTCTGCGGCGTCCCATTCGGAAAGGCTACTGTCGAACACGAAGCGCGTGTCCGCAAGCTCGAAGCGGGGATTCGGCTGGCGGAAATGAGCAATCGGCGGGATCTTCTTGTGGCGAAGCGCGAGCGCCGCCTTGATCAAACCGGTGACTCCTGCCGCCGCATCGAGATGACCGACATTGCCCTTCACGGAACCGAGATGGCACGGCAAAGTGCCTCGACCGCCGGACCCGAGCAGCGAGGCGAGCGCTGCTACCTCGATTGGATCTCCCAGCGGCGTCGCCGTGCCGTGCGCCTCCACGTATGTGATCGTGGCCGGATCGACATCGGCCATCGCATAGGCCGCCGCCATCGCATTCGCCTGACCGTCGAGGCTTGGCGCGGTGAAGCCGACTTTGCCGGATCCATCGTTGTTGAGGCCGTAGCCTCGGATGACCGCATAGATGTTGTCGCGGTCGCGTACCGCTTCCTCGTATCGCTTCAGCAAAACGACGCCGGCGCCGTGACCAAAGACCGTTCCTGCGGCATCCTTGTCGAACGGCCGGCAAACCCCATCTGGGGCCGCCATGCCGCCATCTGAATAGATGTAGCCGCGCCGCTGCGGGAAGGTGATGGACACGCCCCCTGCGAGTGCCATATCGCACTGCTGCATCAGCAGGCTCTGGCAGGCGAGCGTTACCGCCGTCAGCGACGTCGAGCAGGCTGTCGCGACCGACATGCTCGGGCCGGTGAGACCCAGCTTGTAGGACACGCGTGTCGAAACGAAATCGTTGAGCGCGCCAAGCAGCTCTGTGTAGCGGCCCACTTGGAATTGGCTGGTGAAGTCCTCGACCGCGGCGCGGTTCTGCAGAACATGCCGCATGAAGTACGTATTCAAGGAAGCGCCGGCAAACACGCCAACCAGGGGATTGCTGGACGGTTTATAGCCCGCGTCCTCGAATGCCTCCCAGCAGATCTCCAGAAAAACGCGCTGCTGAGGATCCGTGAGCTCGGCTTCGCGAGCCTTCATGCCAAAGAACGCAGCATCGAATTCATCGACGCCTTCGAGGATGGAGCGCGCCGGAACGTACGAGGCAGTGGCGCGGTCCTCTGCGGTGACCCAGTCCTCCAGGACGCCATCGTCAAAATGGGAGATCGAATCGGCGCCGGCGCAAATGTTGCGCCAGAACGCCGAGATTTCCCGCGCACCAGGAAACCTTCCCGCCATACCGATTATGGCGATGGCATCGGCTAGCTCTTCGTTCCGATTTTCCGGCATTGCTGTACGTGACTTCACTCAAGCTACTCGACTGAACGTCCATCAACCCTGGGCTGACGTCCGGCCTCCACGAAGACGGGCCAGCGCTGCCTTTTGGCGACCGGCACGTTCGTTCGGCCCATTTCCCGTTTTGCCCCCTGGCAACTCAGGCTCTGAAAGCGCCGACGCAAGCCCGGATATCGTCGGATGGGCGAACAGTACCGTTATGGGAACTTTTCGCTGCAAGGCCGACTGAAGCCAAGCGTGCACCTCGACAAGAGCAAGAGAT
>CANJPN010000119.1 GCA_947475855.1 Bradyrhizobiaceae bacterium | reverse complement strand
AGGTCCAAGGGGGCGAGAACGTTCCCTGGCATCCGGGGAGGCTGCGCATGCAAGTTGGAAGCATCGTGCGATTTATGACGGCGGCGGGTCTACTGGCGGTGTCTTCGGCCGCGCCCGATCTGGCTCGGGCTCAAGGTCAGACTGCCAGCGCGCCTTATCCATCCAAGTTGATCCGCATGATTTCGCCTGCCGCTGCCGGCGGGCTGACCGACGTTCTGGCGCGTTCGATTGCGGAGGAGCTGCAACGCGGCCTTGGTCAGACCGTGATCGTCGAGAACCGGACGGGGGCCGGCGGCAATATCGGAACGGACCTCGTCGCAAAGTCCGAGCCGGACGGCTACACGCTTCTGCTGGGCACTGCGGGTATGTTGGTGATCAACGAGTTCATCTACGCCAAGATGCCGTTCGACCCTGCCACTGCCTTTGCTCCCATCACTCTCGTCGCGGACATGCCGCTTATCCTGGCGGTAAATCCGAAGAACAAACTCTCGAATGTAAGGGATTTGCTGGAACTGGCGAAGCGACCGGACGCCAAGCTGAGTTTCGGGCTGTCGCAGCCCGGCGGTGCAAATCATCTGGCGCTCCTGTTGTTCGAGCGCGTCACGGGAATGCGCGTCGCGCATGTGCCCTATCGGGGAGCGGCGCCCGCCGCCCAGGATCTGCTTGCCGGCCAGATCGATGGCGCTTTCATAAATCCTCCGGCGATAATGGCGAACGTCGAGACCGGTGCACTCAAGGTCTTGGCAGTCGTCGCCGACAAGAGAATGAAGATACTTCCCGAGGTGCCCACACTGTCCGAAGTCGGTGTCGACGGCGTGTTCACGTCGACGTGGTATGCTCTCGCCGCGCCCGCTAAAACGCCGCCGGCGATCATCGCGCGGCTGCACGCCGAAACGGTGAAAGCCCTGCGCAGACCCGATATGATCGATCGCTTCGCAAAGCAGGGCGCAGACTTGATCGGCAATACGCCCGCGGAATTCGATGCGTTCATCAAGCAGGAACGCGCCAAGTGGGGGCCGGTGGCGCGGCAGCTCAATCTGAAGATGGATTGAGGTTTGAGGTTAAGGTGTGGCAGGGCGAAGGCCCTAACCGCACACGTCTGGGTCATACGGTGCGGTACGCTACGCTACCGCACCCCACGGTTTCCGATCAACCGATGCGGCTGACCCAGCCGTAGGGATCGGCAGCGATGCCGCGCTGGATGTCGACGAGCTTCTGTTTGATGCGGAGCGTGGTCTGGCCGGGGCCGCCAGCGCCGATCTTGAACTCGCCATCGGGGCTCTTGACACTGCCGATCGGCGTCACGACCGCGGCTGTGCCGCAGGCGAATGCTTCGGTCAGGCGGCCACTCTTGGCGTCATTGCGCCATTGGTCGATCGCGTAGGGCTCCTCGCGCACGGTCAGGCCTTCAGCGCGGGCGAGCGTCATCAGGCTGTCGCGGGTGATGCCGGGCAGGATCGTGCCTGACAGCGGTGGTGTTTGCAGCGAACCGTCGTTGAATACGAAGAAGACGTTCATGCCGCCGAGCTCTTCGACCCAGCGGTGCTCGGCCGCGTCGAGGAACACGACTTGATCGCAGCCGTGCTTGCTGGCTTCGGCCTGCGCGACGAGGCTCGACGCGTAGTTGCCGCCGCACTTCGCGGCACCCGTGCCGCCGGGTGCTGCGCGTGTGTAGTTTTGCGATATCCAAAGCGAGACGGCAGGCGCGCCGCTCTTGAAGTAGCCGCCGACGGGAGAGATGATGACGAGATAGAGGTATTCGGACGATGGTTTGACGCCGAGGAACACTTCGCTCGCGATCATGAACGGGCGGATGTAGAGTGAGCCGCCCTCGACGGTGGGGAACCAGTCGCGGTCGATTTGCACGAGTTGGCGGATCGATTCGAGGAACGTCTCCTGCGGGAGATGCGGCATCGCGAGACGGTCGGCGGAGGCGTTGAATCGGCGGGCGTTGGCGTCCGGCCGGAACATCGCCATGCCGCCGTCGGCGAGGCGATAGGCCTTCAGGCCCTCGAAGATTTCCTGGGCGTAGTGGAGCACGGCAGATGCCGGATCGAGCGATAGCGGTTTCCTGGCGGTGATCTTGGCGTCGTGCCAGCCCTTCACATCGCTGTAACGAACGACAGCCATATGATCGGTGAAGACGCGGCCAAAGCCCGGATCGGCGAGCAGCTTGGCGCGCTCGGCGACCGCCACTGGCTGCGCATTCCGCTCTAGTGCGAATGTCGGCGCGGCGGAAGCCATGTCTACCTCCCGGATAGGAATGAGCGATACTCGTGGCGTGGATTCGAGCCTCGCAGTGCCGGAGACTACAAGGGTTCCGGAACCCGCCAGAAAGGCCTTGCAGGGGTAACCATCGGCGCCTAATAAGTCAACATGGCTGACATAAATTCGGGCAGCTCCCGCAGAGCGCATGAGCAGGCAGCATATCGCGGTGCGACTCCCGTTGTGACTCCAGCTGCCAGTGACGCCGACGAGGCACTGGTCGGCATCGTGGAGCTGTTGTTTTTCGCCTACCGCGATTTCACCGGTGAAGCAGATGTCGTTCTGCAGGAACTTGGGTTCGGTCGGGCTCATCATCGTGTGCTGCATTTCGTCAACAGGCAACCCGGGCTGCGCGTAGCCGATCTGCTCGACATCTTGAGGATCACGAAACAGAGTTTGGCGCGCGTGCTGAAGCAACTCCTCGATGACGGCTACATCGACCAGATGGCTGGCACGTCGGATCGGCGCGAGCGGCGGCTCTACGTGACGTTCAAGGGCGAGAGCCTGGCGCGTGAATTGATGGAATTGCAGGCCGCGCGTGTGGGGGCGGCGCTCGCGCAGGCAGGTGAGGGCGGCGAGGCGGCGCTCAGGGCATTTCTTTCCGCCATGATCGAGCCAGAGCAGCATGCCAGCATTGGCGCGACCGACATGGTGTCCGCCGGTTCCGAGATTGCGGATGAGCAGGCGGGTGATGTGATCACGTCAGAGACCGAGGTGGCCAACGCGCCGCAGCGGGACGCACGGACGAGGTGAGCGACATGTGTGCAGCGACAAGTGCAGGCTCGACTTCGCGGCGGGAACCCTTGCCCGATAATGCTCCGCATATTCTTCTCGTCGATGACGATCAACGCATCCGCGAGCTGTTGGCGCGCGTGCTCGACGAACAGGGCTTTCGTGTGACGCCTGCCGGCGATGTTGCGGCTGCTCGCGCCGCGATGCGCTCGCTCGCCTTCGATCTCGTGTTGCTGGATGTGATGATGCCCGGCACGACGGGGCTCGAGTTCGCGCGCGAGTTGAAGGCGCAAATGCCGATTCCGATCTGCATGCTGACGGCGCGTTCGGAGACGGAAGACAAGATCGAAGGTCTGGAGGCGGGCGTCGACGACTACGTCACGAAGCCGTTCGAACCGCGCGAGTTGATCCTGCGGATCAAGAACATTCTCCGACGGGGCAGCGGCACGCCGGGGCCTGGCGATGAGATCCGGATGGGTGAGTTCACGTTTCATCTGGGGCGTGGGGAACTACGCCGTGGCGAGGAGACGATCAAGTTGACCGAACGCGAGCGCGACCTGCTGCGGTTGTTCGCGGGGCGGCCCGGTTTGCCGATTGCGCGCCACGAACTGTCGACGGACGATGCAACCGGCAGCGAACGCTCGATCGATGTTCAGATCAATCGGCTCCGGCGCAAGATCGAAAGCAATCCCTCGAACCCGGTCTATTTGCAGACCGCGCGTGGTAAGGGTTACGTGCTGTTCACGGACTGACTTGTTTCGGGGGACAAGGGCCCAAGATGGTAGCTGCCCGAGAACCAGTGCCGGCGACCGATGCGGGTGGGCCTTGGGGGTCTGCTCGCGTGATGGCGCTGTTGCGTCGTGGATTGGGCGTGGGCGGAATGCTGCTCGGGGAGCTGCTTCCCAAAGGTCTTTATGCCCGCGCACTCATCATCATCATCGCGCCGATCGTGCTGCTGCAGTGCGTCGTTGCCTTCACCTTCATGGAGCGGCATTGGCAGGCGGTGACGCGGCGTCTCGTCGAGGCGACCGTGAAGGATATCGCGGCGATCAACGATCTCTATGTCGACTACAAGACAGAGGACGACTACGGCCAGCTCATCGAACTGGCGCGCGACCGTCTGAAGATCTGGTTCCAGGTTCTGCCCCCGGGCGAGCTGCCGCGAGACGAGCAGCGGCCCTTCTTTTCACTTCTGGATCGCGCGCTGTCGCGTGAGATCAATCTGCAAATCAAACATCCGTTCTGGATCGATACGGTCGGCAACTCCGACCAGGTCGAGGTGCGCATCAAGCGGGATCGCAACATATTGCGCTTCGTGGTTCGCCGCAGCCAGACCTACGCGTCGAATTCTCACATCTTCCTCATCTGGATGGTCGGCACGTCGGTCGTGTTATTGTGCGTCGCGATCCTGTTTCTGCGCAATCAGATCCGTCCGATCCTGCGGCTCGCCGATGCCGCCGACGCCTTCGGTAAAGGCCGTCCCACGCCCGCCAACTTCACGCCACGCGGTGCGCGCGAGGTTCGCGCAGCGGCCCAGGCCTTCATCGAGATGCGTGACCGCATCAAGCAGCACGTCGATCAGCGCACGACGATGCTGGCCGGTATCAGCCACGACCTCCGTACCATCCTGACGCGCTACAAGCTGCAACTGGCGCTGCTGGGCGATACGCCCGAGGTGCGTGCGATGAACGACGACGTCAACGAGATGTGGCACATGCTCGAAGACTATCTGGCGTTCACGCGGGGCGACGGCGGCGAGGAAGCGAGCCCGACAAACTTGCGCGAGCTGCTTGAGGAGATTCACGAGGATGCGCAGGTTTATGGCGTGCCAATCGATCTCAAGCTGCGCCGGCGAAGGAAGGATCTGGAGCTGCCTTTGAAACGGCAGGCGTTCAAGCGTGCGATCACGAATCTCGTCAGCAATGCGGCCCGCTACGGGGATCATATCGTGATCCGGGCGGCCACCGAGCGCGGTTTTCTTCGGGTCGAGGTCGACGACGACGGTCCGGGTATTCCACCCGAGGAGCGCGAGAACGTTTTCCGGCCGTTCTATCGGCTCGATCATGCACGCAACCAGGCGACGGGCGGTTCCGGTTTGGGGTTGGCGATCGCGCGCGACATCGCCGTCGGTCACGGCGGTAACGTGATCCTTGGTGAAAGTTCCATGGGCGGGCTGCGGGCGGTATTGCGGGTGCCGCTGTAGGGCGTTAACCGCTTCTGGCGGCTGCCGCTTTCCAGTCCCTGCTTGTGCCGGTTGGAACAGCGGTTCGGCTGGTTATTGCGTAATTTTCTCCACGTTCGCCCGGCCGGTTGCTGTCTTTGCCGGCCCTTTGTGGAGACTTCGCCGATGTCCAGGATATTCGATCTGCTGCGCCGGGCCGCCGTTGCTGCTTGTGCGACGGTCGCGTTCGCGTCGGTTTGCGCGGCTGCGAACGTCACGCGGATCGAGAATGGCCGACCGGGTACCGCAACTTTTCTGTTCGAGGGTTCGATTGTCGCTGGTGATGTCCAGCGCGTGACGAACGCGCTGGAGAAACTGCCGATCGGTACGGGCGTTTCAGTCATCCTCGAAAGTCCCGGCGGACTCGTAAGCGAGGGTCTACAACTCGGCACGCTGTTTCACCGCGCTAAGATCACGACGGTCGTGAAGGGTGACGGGGCGATTTGCTACAGCGCGTGTGCGTTGGCCTTTCTCGGTGGCCGCGATTTCCGTACGGGCCAGCCCGCGCGGATCAAGATGTCCGGCGGCAAGCTGGGTTTTCATCAGTTTCGCCGGACTTACGATCCACTGAAGGTCTATTCCCGCGCCGATTACGAGGCGGAGGTTGCGCGTGCACAGGTCACGACAGGGCTGATCGTGACCTACCTCAAGCAGATCGGAGAGGATCTTTCCAAGCTTCAATTGATGCTGCGTGCGCCATCCGAGAGCATGAACGTCATCTCGAATGACGAGTGTCTGAAGCGGGGCTTCCTTGTGCTGGACGAAGTGACGGGGCGTCTGGTCGATCCCGCCAAGCCTGAACCGCAACGCCTCAGCAGCATCGATTGACCTATCGATCGAACCTTCACGACCGCATGTGAACCACGGTGACCCCAATGACGCCACGACTTCAAGTCCTGCTTACTCGGATCGCTCTAATGGTGGGGCTGCTGATCACTTCGGGGGCGGCCGCGCAGGCGGGGGTGGCGATCGAGACGGTGCAGGCCGCAGATCCGGCGGTCGCGCTCGTGCGGATTTCGGGAACGATGGAGCGTGGCGACGCGCAGCGCGTACAGGCGCATCTGACATCTCTCGGTTCGGGGCGACAGATTACTGTGCGGTTCGATTCGACGGGGGGCGCGATCGATGAGGCGCTGCGCATCGGGCGGCATCTCCATGCAAACCGTATTCGTGCTGAAGTGGTGGGGAAAGGCGTCAACTGTCTAAGTGCGTGCGCGCTTGCTTTCCTTGGCGGGCGCGATGCCAGCGGCAAAGGGTGGCGCGTCAAAGGCTCGGAGGCCGAGATCGGGTTTCACGGGTTCAAGCGCCTCGTTCCCGATAAGGAGTTCACCGTGGCCGACATGCAGGAGGCGGTGGCGACGACCCAGCATTCGTTGCTGGCGATTGCCGACTACCTGACGGCGATCGGCGCGGACATCGAGTTCATGAGCATGATGCTCGAGAAATCGAACAGCGAGATGAACTACCTCGCCAATGACAAGGCGCTGCATCTGGGCGTCCACGTGCTGCAGGAGCGCACGGGCCAGCTTACGCGCTCGCAGAACTAGTACGCTGATCCGTGCGAATGGGTACTTGGTTCCGTGATGTTACTGCAACGTAGGGCGGGGAAGCAGACTTCTCCTGCGCAACCCGCCGGTCCGGGGCGCATATGCGGCGGGTTGCGCGCTGAGGCGCTTACCCGCCCTACGGCACTGTTGCTACGGCACTGTCGCGTCACGCACCTCGGATCGTGTCGATGATGTCGAGGCAGTCGGCCGGCAGGGCTGTCCCGCGCCACGCCACGTGGAAATCGGGGCGTACCAGAACGAGCGGACGCTCGTAGGTTTTCGCCACGGCTTCATCGGGGATGGCGACTTCGGTGATGGGAACACCGCGGGTTCTGGCGGCAGCCAGAAGCGAACCGGCATCGGGGGGATTTGCGCCGAGCCGCAGCAGCACGAAGCCGTCTCCGAAGAGATCGAGGGTTGAGTGGCCGTCGGCGAGCCAAGCATGCGGAGCGCGTGCGCCTGGGCGTGTCGAGGTGATGGGTTTGGCCGGGGCACGTTCGAGTTGTGGTGAGCCATCGTCGATAATGATCGGAGAGCCGACGAGCGTGGGGCACGAACGCACGTGATCGGGAATAGAATACGTAGAGAGGTTGGTCGTGCGCCAATCCGCTTCCGTGCGGACTTCGGGTGTCGGTGGGATAGATCGCAGGGCGCGATACGTGAGTGTCGACAGCTCGATATTGCGTGATGCGATTGGCTTGCGCTCGCTCTCGTATGACGGCAGCAGCTTGGGCCCGCCCCACCCCTTAAGTACGGCCTCGAGTTTCCATGCGATATTGACCGCTTCTTCCATGCCGGTGTGCATGCCAGCACCGCCGGTCGGTGAAGACTGATGCACGGAATCGCCGGCAAGCCAGACGCGATCCGCGCCGTAGGTTGCCGCAACCGCGTCCCGCCGCTCCCAAAGCAGTGTCGAGATGATATCGCAGGGGACGTCGAAGCCTGCCATGCGCTTCAACGCGGCGCGCGGATCCTTTTCGTAACGCGGATCGTCGAACACGGTGAGCCGCCACAATTCCTTGCCGTCGATGGGGATCAACTCGGACCAGCAGCCCTCTTCGTCGATCGGCCGGTAGATGCGCGCCCAACCTTTGGCGTGGAGTTTTTCCAGTTCCGGGGAGCGGAAGAAGATGTTGACGCTATTGGCGATGCCGCCTTCGCCTTCGAGGGGAATGCCGAGCGCGTCGCGCACGGAGCTATTGGCGCCGTCGCAACCGACGAGATACTTGGCGCGGATGCGATCGCGGGCACCGGTTTCGATGTGGGTGACGTTGGCGGTCACTCCGTCGGCATCGGCGGCGAAGCCGTCTACACAGGTGTCATAGAGCGTCGTCACTTCAGGAAGTTTGGCGACGCGGCCCGCGAGGATCGGATCGAAGAAGATCTGTGGGCACTGGCACATGCCCTCCGGCGTCCAGTCGGGGCGGCTTTGGGCGTAAGAGGGGATCTTGATGCGAGTGAGCTCAGTGCCCTTCAGGGTCTCCATGTAGACGAAGTCGAGGGCGTGATGCTCTGACCAGACGGCGGTACGGACAGCATGGGCGATGCCCCAGCGGCGGCAGAATTCCATGCCGCCCGCGCTGACGAGGCTCATCTTGGGAACGTGGAGCTTGCCGTCGCGCTTTTCCACGATCGTGCAGTCGATGCCACGTAGACCGAGTTCGCACGCCAAAGCGAGGCCGACCGGGCCTCCACCGACGATCAGCACTGAGGTCTCGTGCGTCTTATCCGGCATTGTATGCACCTGCGTTGTCGTTCGTTGCGGCCAACAATGCGATCTCAAGGGCGGTCCGACAAGGCGGCAGGTGGGGGCGGGGCGATGACGGGCTGTCGCATGCGGTGGTGGGGGGCTGCGGATCGGCCAAGCGGCGAGGCTTGTTCCAGGCGCGTCTGTGTCGTTTAGTGCGGCCCGAACTTCACTTGAGTGCGCTGCGGACGGGAGGAAGGGCTGATGTTCAATTTTTACCGCTTGGGGCTGACGGGGGCTGCCTTGCTTGGTGTGTTCGCGGGCAATGCGATGGCGCAGGAGTGGCCCGCGAAGCAGCCGATCAAGGTGATCGTTCCCTTTACCGCCGGCAGCTCTACCGACATATCAGCTCGCGTCGTGTTCGAGCAGGTCGGCAAGCAGATCGGCCAAACGTTCATCGTCGAGAACCGCACAGGAGCGGGTACGACTATCGGCTCGGGGTTCGTCGCCAAGTCGGACCCCGACGGCTACACGCTGCTCGTCAACTCGTCCTCGCATGCGGCGGTGGCGGCGACCTACTCCAAGACGAGTTATCATCCAGCGGACGATTTTGCCGGTGTGGCGATGCTCGCCAATCTGCCGATCTCGGTGGTCGCGCCTTTGAAATACAAGACGCTGGCTGATCTCGTTGCAGCGGGTCAGAAGGACTCGCTGAATTTCGGTTCGGCAGGGGCGGGCAGCGCCGGTCATCTGTTTCTCGAGCGTGTTCGGATAGCTGGCAAGATGAATGCGGTCCATATCGCGTTTCGCGGCACGCCCGAGGGGTTGACGGAGATTCTGGCTGGGCGGCTCGACTTCTACGTCGCTCCCGTGCTGAATGCGGTTCCTCTTGTCCAGGATGGCAAGGTCAACGCGCTGGCCGTCGGCTCTGCGAAGCGGGCGAAGTCGATGCCGTCCGTTCCGACGACGGCGGAGGCGGGGCTGGCGAATGCAGGCTACGAATTCTGGGTGATAGCGCTAGCACCGGCCAAGACGCCCCGTCCGATCATCGAACGGCTCGCAGGGGAGGTCCAGAAGGCGCTCGCCTTGAAGGAGATCGAGGCGAAGATCGAAGGTCTGGGCGGTGAGCCGATGCCGATGGCTCCACAAGAGGTCGATGCGTTCCTGCGCAAGGAGATCGATGTCAATCTGGAGATCGTGAAGGCGGCGGGCTTCAAGCCACAGTGAATTAGACTGCGGCCGTCGAGTGCCGCTGGTGCAAAGGATGGTTGTCGTGGACGTGCTGAAGGGAATGCGTGGCGTCGTTGTTGCGCTCATTGCAGGTGCCTGCGCCTCGCAAGCAGAAGCGCAGAGTGCGGCCGAGTTCTACAAGGGCAAGACCGTCAGGTTCGTCGTTGGCGTGGCTGTCGGCGGCGGATTCGATGCGTATGCTCGGATGCTCGCTCCACACATCGGCAAATTGCTCGAGGCGAATGTGGTCGTCGAAAACCAGATTGGCGCGGGCGGTATGCTGGCGATGAACCAGCTCATGGTTGCCCAACCCGACGGACTGCGGATCAAGATCGTCAATGGCACACCGACGCTGCTGTCCCAGTTGCTGGGCCAGGAAAACATCAAGTTCGACTTCACCAAGATCCCGCATCTGGGTCTGATAGCTGCTGAACCATGGGGAGTGCTGGTCAGTCCGAACTCGCCGATCGTGACGCCTGACGATCTCGTCAAGCCCGGCCAAAAGATCCGCTGGGGCGGCACGGGGCCGACGGGTGGGCCTTCCGATGGAGCGTCCGTGACGTGCGAAGCTCTGCAGCTCGATTGCCGCGTGGTGCTGGGGTATCGTGGAAGTGCGGAAATCGCACTGGCGGTTCAGCGCGGTGAACTCGATGCGCTGTATGTGACAGATACGTCGGCTGCGACCTATGAGAAGGGTAACCAGGCTCGGGTTGTCGGCATCGCCGCACGGAGACGCTCCGAGTTATTGCCGCACGTGCCGACGTTCTACGAAGCGCTCAAGCTCAACGACGAGCAGAAGTGGTGGCTCGATTTCCGCGCGGAGCTCAACGAGTACGGTCGGGTGCTGCTGACCATGCCCGGCATTCCCGCAGACCGGCTGGCCCATCTCAGAGCTGTGATCGCGAAGGTGCTGACAGACCCGGCAGTCATTGCGGAGGGTGCGAAGACGCAACGTCAGATCGAGTATCGCGATGGTCCGGCTATGGAGGCGATAGCGCAAAAGCTGCTTACGCAGCTTTCGGATCAACGCAAGGCGCAGGTACGTGAAATCGTGCTCAAGAAGTACATCGGTAACTGAGGGTGGCAGCGCGGCAGCTTCCGTTCGATGTGCTGCGCAAACGCACAATCGATCAGGTGGGGTCGAGGACACTTGCCCGGTCTCGCTTCACCTCAGGCCCATGACCTGACAGATGGCAAAGGCTATGGCGCTGGCGATCAACGGCAGCACCAGCGATGACATCAGCCGTACCGAGACGAACTGCCAGCCGAGGATGGAAATTTCGTAGGTCAGTACGCGGTGCCACGCGAACACGCTCCACGCGGTCAGAAATGCGACGATCTGCGGGAGGCCGGCCTCGGCGTTTCGAAGCACGACCACGACGGGGAAGGCGACCATCGGACCTGATGGCATAGAGCCGCCGAACAGTGTTGCCAGGGCGATTCCACGCCAACCCGTGTCGTAACCGATGAGATGGCCGATCGTTTCGGAGGGGATGAGCTTGGCGACGAAGCCCGCGAGGATCATCGCGACACACAACCGTGGGAGAATGGAAATCAACGTCAGCACCGCGGAGCGCAGTGCTTCCACGAATTTCGTGCGGTCGCGGCGGGCGACGAGGACGCCGAGGAGGCCGGCGATGCCCCATAGGATGACGGCGCTATCGGGCATTGCGGGCCGCATCTTTATCGGGGGCGACCGTGTGCTCCGCGTCCGCAGGCAGCAGCCGCGACGTCATCCCGGCGATCAGCGGCAGCGGCAGCGATGAGGCGAGGCGGAGGAGGGCGAAGTCCGGCCCCATCAACGGGATCTCCCAGTTGAGTATGCGCTGGAAGCCCATCGTCGACCACGAGGTGATGTATGCGACGAGTGCGCTACGACCCGTGCCGACCTCACGCAGCGCGCGCACCAGCGGAAACGATGTCATGGGGCCGCCCGGTGTGAGGCCGCCGACCACCGTCGCAATGGCGACAGCCTTGAAGCCGGCGCCCTCGCTGATGTAGCGGGCGACCTTGTCGCGATGGACGAGTTTTTGCAGAAACGCTGCGATAAGCATGCCGGCGCCGAAGCGCGGCGCGATGAACAGCAGAAGATCGATGTCGCCTGCGAAGCTATCGCGGACGACGTCGGGGCCTTTGAGGTGCCAACAGACAGCGCCTGCTACCAGCGTCGCTAGCGTCATAACCCAGAATGCCGTGCCGAATACTTCGCGCCAGGTCAGCGCAAGGCGCGGCGGCGACAGTGGCTCGCCCGAAGGCAACACGCTTGGCTGCTGCTCTGAGCTTGCCGCAGTGCCGGAGTATTGCATGTCTCCGTGCGCCAACCGCTTGCCGCGTAGTCGCCTCGCGCGCCGCTTGCTCATCGTGCCATGTCCATTGGCAGCGTCAGGCGCGCATCGCGTGCAGCATTTCCTCGATATAGTCGTGGTCACTGGCGACGACCAGCATGCGCGCGAGCGGACGCATGCCTTGCAGGGTGCGCGACAGGGCTTCTTCGCTGACGCCGGCCGTCTGCAGGATCAGGCCGATCATCGTCTTGTGCCGCAGGCGGCAGGATTCACCGATTATGGTTGCAGCGCTTGCGTCCGTGCCGGGGCTCGCGAGGACTACGACGATGTCGGCTGAGTCGATTTCCGCAACGAGATCGCTGGCATGACCAGCAACGTCGCCGAGCCAAGCCTGCATTTTTTCTTTGGCGCCGACCGAGCCACTTGCGGCTGGAAATGTCAGCGAAGAGAAGAACACGGCGCGGTTCCATTGCTTCTTCGCCAGTTCGGAGACGATCCGTCCGGCTTCGGGGTCCAGCGCAATGACTTTGATAAGGCGCGGTGTGGAATTGGGATATTGCACCCGGAAGGCGGCCTCGTGAGCCGTCGTCACGCGCGCGGATTCACTGAGGATCATGGGTGGTCTCCGATGGTGCCGGACCGTCCGGTCTGACACCATTACGTTCGAGATCGGTGTGTGGTCATTTGCACGGTGCGGCAATCGGGTGTCAGCCCCGGAGGGGCTGACACCCACTTTGCTCAGACCGTCTGGTGCTTCTTGCCTGGAGCGGCGCGGCAGAGCTCGGCCGCTACGTCCTTGTAGGGTTGCGAGCGAGGCAGGACGACTGCGATCGAACGGATCATCTGTTCCTCGGGTGTGCGGCCCGGGGGCAGTGTGCCTTTCTCGGTCAACGCCTTCGCGGCGCGGATGAGCTTATGGCGCGCCATGATGATCCCGTTGTCCGTACCGACGAGGTTCTCCTTCGTGCGATCGACGAGTGGCCCCATGCTCTCCTGGAGCGACTGGTCCTGCATCGCAATGCCTTCCACGCCGGAGAACGTCTTGCCGGCTTTTTGACCCGCCCGGTCGATGAGGTAGTCGTTGTCCTTGTTGGAGAGCGACCGGAACGTCCCGGGCACGTATTTGACGAACGTGCCTTTGCCGTCCTTTGCGGCTTGCAGCTCGTAGTCGTGCAGCGGCCGGGTCGGGTGGTAGAGATAGCTCCACGCCCAGCAGTTTTCGTCGTCGATCGGGACCCAGAAGTGGCCATGCAGCGGGTGGTCAGCGCGCGGCGGCACCATCGTGAAGTTGGGGAACACCCACTGCGTGATGCGCCAGTAGTACTGCTCGTTTTCGGCATTGCGGCGGGCGCCGACGTAGAGGCCGCCGGGATGCTCGACGACCTCGAAGACCGGCTTCATGTCGTTGAAGTTGTAATTGTTGGCGCGATCGGCGCCCTTGAAGAGAGGGTCGGTCGAGAGGTCGCCGCGATGCAGGAACGAGACGTGACTCGAGTCGATGCCGCCCTCGAGCGCCTGCAGCCAGTTGCACTCGGAGATACGCTTGTTGGACACGCGCTGCTTTTGGGGAACACCGGTGAACTCCCATGCCGGTTCGGGCGGGCGCTTGTCGGCGGGACCCATATAGGCCCAGACGATGTCGCCCTTCTCGACGACCGGGTAGGACTT
>CANJPN010000118.1 GCA_947475855.1 Bradyrhizobiaceae bacterium | reverse complement strand
CAAGTGTCACCCGGTGCCAACAGAAGGCCAGGTTATGGAAGGCGACAGCCAGGTCCGGCCATGCGAGATGAGGGCGTGGCGACTCGTTTCCAACGAGTCCGCTCTATGCCCGATACGATGAGTGGCCGCGCCGCAGCCGCGATCTCGGGTTCGGGCCATATCCGTGCCCGGTTTTCCGTCGGCATACTCCCATTCTTGTGTCCGCTGCTGGAGGTCGTGCGGACGAAGATATAGTTGGTGCCAGCGCTTCCGCAGCATCCGCGGATCCGGACTCCAGTCGTCGCACTAAGATTTTGACCGCAAACCCGCTCATAGAGCGCGTCGGGTTGGCGCATTGCTTGGCTCATGACACAAATCACGTCGATGAAAGTGCCGCCATAATCGCCTCATGCGTCGCCCGCTTGCGGTAATCAGGATCGATGAAGCGCTCCAGCACGATCCCATCTCGTCCGACGACGAAGGTGGCGGGTATCGGCAGAACCCAGGCATCGCTAGCCTGCGAGTGCGAGATGTCCCAGCCGGCAGCTGTCATAGCCTTGCGCTTTTCCTCTGGTACCTTGAAAGCAACGCCAACCTCCAAGGCATAGCCGTTGTCGAGATCGGTCAGGATTGGGAAATCCGCTTTTGAATCCGCTCGGAGTTCGGCGTTGAACTGGGCAAGGTCTGGCGTGATCGCCACAATCCGAGCATGCCGAGCTGCCACCTTCGGTGACAGCTGCGCCAGCGCGTCGGCGTTGATGCGGCAATAGGGGCACCAGCCACCACGGTTGACCGACAGCACGACCGGACCCTCGGCGAGCAGGCTGTCGAGGGAGATGAGGCGGCTGGCCTGGTCCGGGAGCAAGAACGGAGGCATGGGCTCACCGCGCTGCGGCGCGCTTTGACCCACCTCGGCTGTCCGGAGTCTGGCGATCATCCGCTCGACGATCTCGGTGAAATCGGGTGCGAGCGAGGCAACATCTACTGCTAACGCTTCAAGACGTGCGGCGAGCGGCGCGTCCATGTTGCGGCATCGGTTGGTGCAGCGTTCCAGCTCCTCTGCAATCGACATTCCGCTCATGGCACCCGTCCTTCGCACGGCTAACGTGGATCGGCACAGTCAAAGCGACGGTGCCGTGCCCTCGTTCGCAGCCAATAACTGCTTCCAGTTCGCGGACCGGACGAGCTGGATGAGGGCAGCCGCCGCCGGGGAATGCTGCCGTCCGGCCACCGAATAGAGCAGCGTCGGCGCCTCGAGATCTAAGTCGGTGATAGGCAGCGATTTCAGATCCTCATGTCGCTGCGTGGCGGCGGGCATGATGCTGATACCGAGGTTGGCCCTGATCATCTCCAACGTGTCAGCATCGGAGGCCAGAAGGTCGCCTGGCGCCTGGCGAAGGTTGCTTTGTGCCAGGATCTCGGAGAAGCGCGACGACACCTCGCAATAGGGCCGACCGAGCAGGCGTTCATCGACGAGATCGCGCAGCATGACGGACTCGCTATTGGCCAGCCGGTGCGTCCGGTGCACGATAAGGTGGAGCGGGCAAGTGAAGAGAACCCAGCTCTTGAAGCGGTCCCAGTCTTCTTCGAGCGGTCCGGCAAGTCCCAACTCGAAGTCTCCGGCTTTGACCTGACTGGCGACGTCCGGTGCCGATCCGCGGAAAAACTTCAGCTCGACACCGGGCAAGGCCTCCATGAGTCCGGCAAGCGGCTGGATCAACAGGCGCATGTCTACAGTGCTCGACAGCGCCAGTCTGAGCGGTGCCACACCGCCCTTCCGATAGGAGGTCGCCAGCATCTTGGCGGATACGGCTGCATCGTAGGTTTGCTGGAGCAGCGGCTGCATCATGCGACCGAGCTCAGTCAGGTGGGTGAGGGAGCGCTCGCGTCTAAACAGGTCGCCGCCCAACTCCTCTTCAAGCTTGATGATGGCGCGCGACAGCGACGGCTGGGAGACGTTGCACTCGTCTGCCGCCTGCGTGAAGTTAAGGGTCCGTGCCACCGCCAGAAAATAGCGGACTTGATGCATCTCCATGATTGCCTCGTCTCAGCCCGGAGCATGCCTGAGTAGTTCTGTGTATAAGCGCTGTATACCACTTACATAATTGACTGGGCAAATTTGAAAGCTCTGTTCTGCAAAGTCATGCTCAACAGCCTTACTTTTATTCGGTTTGCCCTATCGGGTCGGCCAGTATCTCGCGCATCGAAGTGTGGCGGTCCAGGTTGGGATTCCATGCACCAAAGCTATCGGGGAAAGTGTTAGATCTTACCACCTTCGCGATGATCTCCGTCTCGCGTGGATGCAGCGAGGGGATGCGACACGAACAACAGGAGGCGGTGCGTTGTGACGGATCGGCAGCAGGACGCACAGATGTTGGCGAAGGCCCTCGACCGGGCAGATGTCATGGACGCGCCGCTCGATGAGAAGTTGGCGGCATATGTTGCCCGCTCGAGCGAGATTCTTCCCGACGTCCTCACCGCTTATGACCGCCTGGTGGCGCGGCTGGAGAACGCGGGCGCCGGTCACAGCGCTCCCGCTATCGGTGAAGAGTTGCCGGCATTCGCGCTGCCAGACAACACCGGCCGGATCGTTCACCTGCAGCAACTGCTGGCGCAGGGGCCTCTCGTCGTCAGCTTCAATCGAGGGCACTGGTGCCCCTATTGCCGACTCGAGCTGCGAGCGCTGATGCGGGCCGCCGGTCACCTGCGGCAGCGGCACGTGGAAATCGTTTCGATCATGCCTGAAACCGGCGAGAACAGGGACGAGATGGTTGCCGAGAATGGGCTACCGTTCCGGGTGCTGACGGATGTCGATCTCGGCTACACGCTTTCGCTGGGGTTGGTGGTGGCCGTCGATCCCGAGGTCATCGAGATCTATCGCGGACTCGACATCGACCTGCCGCGTTACCAGGGGCGGGAAGGCTGGTTCCTGCCAATCCCGGCGACCTATGTGGTCGACAGCAACCGGCGGATCAAGGCCGGGTTCGTGAACCCGGATTTCCGCAAGCGCATGACGCTCGAGCAGATCGAGGCAGCGCTCAGCGTCTGATCTCGCACACGGCCGCGCATGCACGCCGGCTATCGAATCCTGCGCCACATGGCATTTCTCACCACACCCGCCATCCGCCACAGTTGATGCTGAGCCGAGCCGGCCAGTGGGCGCGCCTTCATGCGCCAGGATCAACAGGAGCGAGCCATGGCACGCGATATGTCTTCATCCAGCAAACCCACGAAGAGCAATGGCGCAAAGCATCGCGCCGCCGACGCCGGCCGCATCGTCGTCGTGTTCCAGGGCGGCGGAGCGCTCGGTGCCTTTCAGGCCGGCGTGTTCCAAGCGCTGCACGAAAGCGGGATCGAGCCCGAATGGATCATCGGCACGTCGATCGGAGCCATCAACGCGAGCCTTATCGCCGGCAATGCGCCCGAGGATCGCCTGCCGGCGCTCGAGGCATTCTGGACGCGCGTGTCGAAGCACAAGCTCCCGATCGGCGTCGATGAGAGCGTGTGGCAGAGCCTATCCTTCGTGCAAACCGTGAGCTGCGGCATCCCCGGCTTCTTCTCGCCCAACCCTTGGGCGCATCTGGGCGGTCATATCAAGCTCGGCGCCGACAATGCCGGCTACTACTCGACCGAGCCGCTTCGCCGCACGCTAGAGGAACTGGTCGACTTCGAGCGCATCAATCGCAGCGGACCGCGGCTCACCATCGGTGCGGCGCTCGTGCGCACCAGCCAGATGCGTTATTTCGACAGCCGCGACTTGGCCCTCGACGTGCGCCACATCATGGCCTCGGGCGCACTGCCGCCTGCGTTCCCTGCTGTGCGTATCGATGGCGAGCTGTATTGGGACGGCGGCATCCTATCCAACACGCCTGCCGAAGCGATCTTCGACGACTACCCGCGCTTCGATTCTCTGGTGTTTGCAGTGCATCTGTGGAACCCCGTCGGGCGCGAGCCGGAGTCGATGTGGGAGGTGGCGCACCGCCAGAAGGACGTCCAGTACTCGAGCCGGGTCGCAAACCACATCGCGCGACAGAGCCAGACGCATCGCTTGCGCCATGTGATCGAGGAGCTGTCGGAGCTGCTTCCCCAGGACGTGCTCGACCGCCCGCGCGTGCAGGAGCTTGTGGCACATGGTTGCCCGACCCGGATGCACATCGTGCGGCTGATGGCGCCGAGCCTCGATCACGACGACCAGACCAAGGACGTCGACTTCAGCGCGTCGGGCATCCAGCGCCGCTGGTCGGCGGGCTATGCCCATGCGATGCGCGCGATCGAACGCGCGCCCTGGCGTGGCGAGTTCGACAGCCTCGACGGCGTGGTGCTGCACGAGGTGGGCGAAGACTGGCAGGTGAAGGCCGCCGACCACGCCGCTCCGATTGTGCCAGCCAAGCGTCAGCAGGCCACGCTTGCAGCGACTCCGCGCACGCGCGGGGGTCAATAGCCCGTACGCATCGGTACGTGAGTCAACAAGCATTTCATCGAAGACAGGGCCGACGCTACCTTCAAAACAACAGCAGGCGTGAAACCAAGGAGTTGGTCATGAGGAAGATTACGCACATCGAGCGCGGCAAAGAACCCGGCAATCAGCGCCAATCCCCGGCTATCGCCGCCGCCGCACTCCGAGAGTCGCATCGCGCGCAGTCCGTTGTGATCGAGATCATCGATTTGACCCAGCTAATCGAGGAAGCCGTCGAGGCTAATCGTCATCGCGCATTCGAGAGGCGCGTCCGCATCGCGTGCTGCATTCTCGACGACCTCGATGTGCTTGGCAACGAGAGAGAGATCGCCACTCGCCTCCACACCATGCTGGCAGCCGCAATCGACGTTGCTGTCCCAGGAACGCAGATGGAGTGCAACGCAATCGTTGAGCGCACCGGGGTGGTCGTCCGGGTTCGCTTCATGCGCCCTGCGAGCCGCCCGGTTGATGAAAGCGCGGAGATCGTCGGTGGCGAGATCGCAGCGTGCTGGCCGAGGATCGAGGACCTCTGAGCCTTGTGGGTGCAGCAGTTCAATCGAGCAAAAAAAGCGGACGTCGGAGGAAATCATGTCGAGGATAGACACAGACATCGCGGTGATTGGTGGCGGGTCCGGTGGCTTGTCGGTGGCCGCGGGCGCGGCACAAATGGGCGCGCGCGTCGTCCTCATCGAGAAGCACAAGATGGGCGGCGATTGCCTCAACACCGGTTGCGTTCCATCCAAGGCGCTGATCGCGGCAGGCGAAGCGGCGCAGACCGTGCGCGAGTCCGGCAAGGTCGGCGTCAACGGCCACGAGCCCTACATCGATTTCGCCCGCGTGAAAGGCCACGTTCACGGCACCATCGCGCGCATCGCCCCGCATGATTCCGTAGAGCGGTTTACCGGCCTCGGCGTCAACGTGATCAAGGCCGCAGCGCATTTCGTTTCTCCGACGCTGCTACAGGCCGGCGAGCACCAGATCGAGGCGCGCCGATTCGTGATCGCCACGGGCTCCTCCGCCTTCGTTCCGCCGATCGCCGGGATTGGCGACGTTCCCATCCTCACCAACGAGACGATCTTCGAGCTGGGCGAGGCGCCGCCGCGACTGATCGTGATCGGCGGTGGGCCGATCGGGCTCGAGCTGGCGCAGGCGCACCGTCGTCTGGGGTGCAACGTCGTGGTGCTGGAGGCAGCAACCATTCTGCCGAAGGACGACCCCGAGGCCGTCGCCGTCGTGCGTGAGAAGCTATTGTCGGAAGGTGTCGAGATCCTGGAAGGCGCGAAGGTCACCAGCGCCGCCAAGGAAGGCAATGGTGTCGGCGTGAGCATCGAGATCGCGGGCGGCATGCGCACGATCCGCGGCACCCATCTGCTGGTTGCAGCCGGTCGTCGCGCCAACGTCGGCAGCCTCGGTCTCGAAGCCGCCGGCATCGAGCACACTCGCGCGGGCATCAACGTCGATCACCGTCTGCGCACCACCAACAAGCGGGTGTTCGCGATCGGCGACGTCGTCGGTGGCTATCAATTCACGCACATGGCCGCATATCATGCCGGCATCGTCATACGAAATGCAGTGTTCAACCTGCCAGCCAAGGTCAGCTACGACGCAGTGCCCTGGGTCACGTACACGGCGCCCGAGCTCGCCCATGTCGGCCTGAGTGAGAGCGCTGCCAAGGCGCGCGATGCATCTGCCTCCGCTCTCAAATGGCCGTTCGCCGAGAACGACCGCGCTCAGGCCGAGCGCGCTACCGAAGGCTTCATAAAGGCGGTCGTCGCCCGCAATGGCACGATCATCGGCGCGACGATCGTCGGCAAGAGCGCGGGCGAGCTGATCCTGCCCTGGGTGTTGGCCGTGAAGAAGAAGCTCACCGTCGGCGACATGGCCTCGATCATCGCGCCCTATCCGACACTCTCGGAGGTGTCGAAGCGCGTCGCCGGCGCTTGGTACACGCCCAAGCTGTTCTCGCCGCGGACACGCACGATCGTGGGCTGGATGCAGCGGTTCCCGTGACTGCCTTGGGCCGGACTCGCGACAGGTACCCAGAATATCGAGCAAAGCCGTCAAGCTTCGCGACGACGCAACGAGCAGGAGAGAGCCGATGTGGATGCGGGAAATCGAGCGCCGAGAGATGGACTCTCGCATAGCTAGCGAGAGTCGTGCGTCGGCCTGGCGCAAGCTCGTTCCGGTCGTCGTGCTTGGTGCCAGTGCAGGTGCCTTCTTTGCGCTCGGCCTGCATAAGTATCTGTCTTTCGAGCAGCTTCGTGAGCACCGCAGCGAGTTGATGGCCTACGTGGCGGGCATGCCGGTGAAGGCTGCGCTGATCTATGTCGCGCTCTATGCGGCGGCGACGGCGTTGGCCGTACCGGGCGGCGTGATTCTAACGTTGACCGGTGGCTTCCTGTTCGGTGTGTGGGTCGGCACCGGCTTGACCGTACTCGGCGCCACGATCGGCGCAACCGGACTGTTCATGATCGCGCGCACGGCGCTCGCCGGGACATTGCGCGCCAAAGCGGGGCCATTTCTTGCGCGGATGGAGGCGGGCTTCAAGGAGGATGCGCTCTCGTATCTGCTCGTCCTTCGCCTCGTGCCGGCATTTCCGTTCTTCATCGTCAATCTGGTGCCGGCTCTGCTTGCCGTGCCGCTGCGCACGTTCGTTGTCGCAACATTTCTCGGCATCATCCCTGGCACCTTCGTGTTCAGCTCGATCGGCGCAGGTCTCGGCAGCATCTTCGACAGCATGCAGGAGTTCACGCTGAAAGGTGCGCTCACCCCGCAAGTGCTGACCGCGCTGATCGGGCTTGCCGTGTTGGCCGTCATCCCCGTCGTCGTCAAACGCATCAAGGCACGTAAAGCGGCGTCGAGCTGAGCTGGAGCCGGCCACATTCGAACCACGAGTACTCAACAGTCCAGGAGAAGGACCATGCAAGCCACCGTCATCAATCGGGCTCCCGCAGATCGCGTGCCCAGCGAACTCACCGGCAAATGCGCGATCGTCACGGGCTCCACCAGCGGCATTGGCCTCGGCATCGCACAGGGCCTCGCCGAGGCCGGCATGAACCTCGTGCTCAACGGCTTCGGCGAAGCCCGTGAGATCGAGGCCACGCGCCGGCGCCTCGCGGACGAGCACGGCATAGAAGCTATCTACTCGGCTGCCGACATGGCGAAGGCCGCAGACATCGAGGCGATGATCGAAGCGGAACGTGATGCGTTCGGCAACGTCGATGTGCTCGTCAACAACGCCGGCATCCAGCACGTCGAGGCGATCGAGACGTTCCCTCCAGCCAAATGGGATGCGATCATTGCCATCAATCTGTCCTCGGCGTTCCACGCCACCCGCGCAGTCGTGCCTGGAATGAAGCAACGCAAGTGGGGGCGCATCGTCAACATCGCCTCTGCGCATGCCCTCGTCGCCTCGCCCTTCAAGTCGGCCTACGTCGCCGCCAAACACGGTGTGCTGGGTCTTACCAAGACGGTAGCGCTCGAGACCGCCGAGCACGGCATCACGGTCAACGCGATCTGCCCCGGCTACGTGCTGACGCCGCTGGTGCAGAAGCAGATCCCAGAGACTGCGAAGGCGCGCGGCATTACGGAGGAGCAAGTGATCCGGGACGTGCTGCTGCATGCCCAGCCGACACGGCAGTTCGTGACCACCGAGCAGATCGCCGCGCTCACCGTGTTCCTGTGCACCGGCGCCGGCGCCTCCATCACCGGCGCCGCGCTGCCGGTCGAAGGCGGCTGGACGGCGCAGTGACCTTCGCCAGGGCTCGTCCGGCTCTCGAACCGGACGAGACCCGGCCAATCGCACGAAGCGACAGGAGCACACATGTCCCGCAACGCACCGAGCACGGAAACGTTGCCGGCAACCGCGCTGCCTCGCGCCAGCGGTGGTCGCTGGCGTGCGATCGTCGTCGGCCTGATCGCTTTCCTCACCCTCGTCGATCTGTTCGCGGCGCAGGCGATCCTGCCATCGCTCACGCAGCGCTATGGCGTGTCACCGGGCTCGATGGGCCTTGCCGTCAACGCCAGCACGCTTGGAATGGCGATCTCCGGCCTTGCGGTGGCTCTGCTCGCAAACCGCATCGACAGACGCGTCGGCATCGTCGCGAGCCTGGCGCTGCTGGCCGTCCCGACCACCTTGCTGGCGAGCGCGCCGGATCTCGCCACGTTCGCGGCCTTGCGCATCGTGCAAGGCATCTGCATGGCCGCCGCCTTCACGCTGACGCTCGCTCATCTCGGCGAAGCGTTCGCACCGGAGGATGCAGCTGGCGTCGTCGCTGCCTACATCACCGGCAATGTGCTGAGCAATCTCGTGGGCCGACTGATGTCGGCGGCGATCGCCGATCATCTCGGGATTGCTGCCAGCTTCTACATGTTCGCTGCTCTCAACATCGCCGGAGCCGCGCTTGCGTGGGTGACGATCAATCGCGCACCGGCAATGGGCAGCGCCATGCCCGCTTCCAATCGCATGATGTCGGCTTGGCGCGCACACCTCGCCCGACCCGAACTGCGTGCCGCCTTCGCGATCGGCTTCTGCATCCTGTTCGCGTTCATCGGCACGTTCACCTATGTCAATTTCGTGCTGCGCCAGCCGCCGCTGTCGGTCGGCCCCATGCAGCTCGGCCTCGTCTATCTCGTGTTTCTGCCGTCGGTGCTGACGACGCCCCTCGCCGGCGCCGCTGCCGCACGTTATGGGCTGCGTGAATCGATGTGGAGCGCACTTCTCGTTGCAGCAGTGGGCCTCGCGCTGCTGCTGGCCCCGCGGCTCGACCTTGTGCTGACCGGCCTCGTGCTCGTCGGCACAGGCACGTTCTTCGCGCAGGCGCTGGCCACCGGCTACGTCGGCCGCGCAGCGACGGTCGATCGCGGCGCGGCGAGCGGCATGTATCTCGCGAGCTATTTCAGCGGCGGCCTCGTCGGCAGCGCGGTGCTCGGCCAGCTGTTTGACTGGTTTGGCTGGCCCTCCTGCGTGGCGGGCATCGCTGTCGACTTGGCGCTCGCCGCCATCCTCGCCGCGCGCCTGCGCGGATAGGCGCGTTCCGCTTAGCTTCTGGGCACACGGCCCACTGTCATGCCTTGGCCCAACACTTCAACTGCTCCGATGGCAAGTTGGAGCCTGCCGGGACTGCACCCGAATGGCTCCCTTGCGCTTCTGGGTTTGGCACTACGTCTGGACTAGTGCTCCAACCGCACGCGAAATGGGGGCAGGCTCATCGCCCACCCCCTTTCGCCAACTCGCTGTTGCGCCGAGCGCCACCGGCTCACATCGCGTGCTTGTCGTGATCGGCGTCGTGCAGGATATCGGCCGACAGCAGAACGACGGGGTAGCGCGAGTGGTTCTTCCACCAGTGCGACGTCGTGTGGATTTCCTCCGCGACCTCGCCGGCCTTGTGGACGATCGGCGCGGCGCAAGTGCTCCGGTACTCGACGATCGTGCCCGAGACGACGTAGATGATCGCCGGGCGTTCGCCATGGCTGTGCCAAGGAACCACGCCGCCTGGCTGCACGATGAGCCGCCGCAGGCGCAGCTTGTGTTCCTTGAGCTTAGGGCCTTCCTTGGCGAGGTCGATCGAGCCGATCACCTTGTCTTCGACGCCCTTCGGCATGGTCGCGCCGGGCTTCTGCGCGTCAGCCATCACTTTGTCGGCTGGGCAGGTTCCCGCGAACGCCGCCGTCGACATCAGCGCGGTCGCGCCAATTGCTACGAGGCGGAGTGCCAACGTGCTCATTTTGGTCATCTCACGATCTCCTGTTGGTGAACTCTCATGTGTGGTCTGTTCGACGGCACCGTCTTGCGCCGACACCAGGAGAATGGCGCTGACCAGACCGCGAATGAAATGCCGCGTGCCTCCGGATTTCATAGCGCGCGGCTATTCACGAGACAGGGCCGCCATAGCGAATGTGCATCGATTGCTGAGCCACTCGGTATTTCAAACGCCCGCTCGGGGCGCGCATCTTCAGGACGTGCAGCACTTCGCACACGACATGCTGAGCACGGGAGAGAATCGATGCGCCGGATATGGACAATTACGACGGTGTGCTTGGCCGCTGCGGCCGTGGTCGCCACGGCGGTACCGCGGCTTGTCGGGGCCCAGGTCGCCGACAAGCTAAGCAATAATGCCGACGGCATCGTGAAGGTCGGCAGCGCCTATGGCATGGCCGAGACAATCCAGCGCCTGAAGGCAAACATTGCCGCCAAGGGCATCCTGTTCTTCTCGGAGATCGACCAGGCCAAGTTGGCCGCAAACGCCGGTATCAAGCTCAGCCCGTCGACATTGCTGGTGTTCGGCAATCCCCCGCTCGGCACTCTTTTTATCACGGCTAACGCGTCGGCGGGCCTCGACTGGCCGGTGCGCCTGCTGGTGTATGAGGTCGACGGCAAGGTGTGGGTTGCCTACACCGACTTCGAATGGATCGCGCGGCGCCATCGCATCACTAATCGCGAAGTCGAGTTCAAGATGGCATCCGGCGTGATCGCTTCGATCACCGGCAGCGTGACGATGAAGTGATGGCGAGGTTCGACCGCGATCGCCCTGGCGGTCACGCGCGACTTTCATTCAGCTGGCGAAGCTCGGCTTCCAGCTTTGCAATCCGATCATCACGCTCCGCAAGAGCCGCGGCAACATCGGCGGCCTCGAAGCGTTGCGGAATGTGCTGCGGACAATTCGAGTCCCATGCACCAACGGTGAACAGCAGCACCTGCTCGGGCCGCGCCTTGTAATTCTCCGGCATGAGCCTCGCGGTCAACTCGGCATCCGCCTCGACCACCCGCGCCGTGCCCCAGATCTTGATCCGCCTCCGGTTCGCGTAGTCGATCAGGAACAGGGAGGCTTTTGGATTATCCGCCAGATTTCCCATCGTGATGTACTGGCGGTTGCCGGAATAGTCGACAAACGCGATCGTCTCGTCGTCGAGCACACGCAGAAAGCCGGCCGGCCCTCCGCGGTGTTGGATGTAGGGCTGACCGTCGGCATTGGCCGTCGCGAGGAATATGCTGGTCTGCGCCGCGATGAACTCAGCGAGGTCCGGCGTGATGGTAGTGGCCCACGAGCCGTTCTCCTCCATCCGCGCGTAGGCTTTGCGCGAACCTTTCCTCGCCTGCTGGGCTTTCACCGAACTGGTGAAGGCAATGTCGCTTGCATAAGTTGTCGTGCTGTTCACGTCTGCCTCCTAAAAGTCCAAGCCCACCAGGTCGGTGAACGACGCGGCCCCGCGCTGGTCGCGGAGCCGCTGTGATGCTTCAGGCCGCTTTGTCACGTACGGCCAGATCTCGGTCTTGGCGACCTCGTTGAGGTAGTTCGTCCAGGTATTGAGCGCGACATGCTGCACGATCTCGATCACCTGCGCGTCATCGTAACCGGCCGCCTTGACGGCGCGCACGTCCTCGTCGCTGACGTGACCGCGCGCCGTGGTGACCTTCGCGGCAAAGCGAATGGCAGCGTCGGCCTTCGGATCATTCGAGGCGCCGTTTCTGTTGGCTGCGATCTCGGCATCGTCGAGCTTGGCGAGGTTCTTGGCCAAATAGGTGTGTGCGGAGAGGCAATAACCGCAACCGTTGATCTCGGCGACCGCCAGCGCGATCCGCTCGCGTGTCGCGGCCGGCAGCTTGCCCTTGGCGAGCGCGCCCGAGAGCCCGAGATAGCCTTCGAGCGCCGCAGAGCTGTTGGCGACCAGGCGGAACAGGTTCGGCACGACGCCGAGCTGCTTCTTGACGGCTTCGAGCAGCGAGCGCGATGCGGCTGGTGCGTCTTCGATGGTGGCGGGGATCGGGAGGCGTGACATGGCGAAGTCCTTTCGTTGACGGGGTGCAATCAGTGGCTGACATCGACAAACTATGAACTTCCATTATTCGGCAGTAGACAATATATTGTGGAGTCTTCCTTCCGTTTTTCGAGAGCCATATGAATCGTCTCGAAGCCATGTCCACCCTCCTGGCCACCGTCGATGCCGGCAGTCTGTCGGCCGCCTCGCGCAAGCTCGGCGTGCCGCTGGCCACGGTCAGCCGCAGGGTGTCCGACCTGGAGGCGCACCTGCGTACAACGCTGCTCGTTCGTACCAGCCGGCGTGTGGAGCTCACGGATGCCGGGCGGTCCTATGTCGTCGCCTGCCGCGATATTCTCGCAACGGTGGAGCAGGCCGAGCGGACGGCATCGGGCGAGTACGTGGCGCCGATGGGAGACATCGTCGTCACCGCACCGATTGTGTTCGGCCGGCTGCACATGCTTCCCGTCATCGTCGACTTTCTCAATGTCTATTCCGACATCAATGTCCGGCTGGTGCTCACCGACAGGATTACAAACTTCATCGAGGATCACGTAGATGTGGCGTTGCGCATCGGCGTTCTGCCGGACAGCGGCCTGATTGCGACGCGGCTCGGCACGGTGCGGCAGGTGGCGTGCGCGAGCCCCCGTTATCTTGAAGCGCATCCGCCCGCACCGTCGCGCCCTAACGATCTCAATGACCACGCGTGCATCACGTTCGAGGGCCTGATGTCGCCGACCGTCTGGAGCTTTCGCAACGGCAAAGCGGAGGTGTCGGTCGCCGTCAGATCGCGGCTCGTCGTCAACACCGCCGAGGCGGCCATCGACGCCGCGGTGGCAGGCCTCGGGGTGACCCGAGTCTTGAGCTACCAGATCGCAGACGCGATCCGTGCGGGCACGCTCAAGCCGATCCTGGGCGCGTTCGAGCCCGAAGCATCACCCGTCAATCTGGTCTATTCCGGCCAGGGCTTGTTACCGCTCAAGACGCGCGCCTTTATCGATTTCGCAACGGAGCGTATTCGTCGCAAGCTCGGATCGGTTTGACGGTTCGGCAATCCCGATGAGCGTATTGTGCAGGTCTTGCGGGCATGGCGGAGATTCTGCGTCAGCATCTCAAGCGGCAAACACGTTCTGCCGATGCACAAGAATGGGTCGACACTGCCATCATCCGATGATGTTGAAATCGGAACGCTGCTTCGCCAACACCCAAAGATCACATGCTCAGGCTCGAACAGAAACGCTATTGAAGCAGAAGCGGACGAGAGCGACCCCACTGCTGGATTGGCAGGTATGGGTCACGGAACGAAGGCGCTCGCGCGCCAGCCCGTTGAGGCCGATGTGGCGGTGGATTTTGGCGGCGAGGGCAGTCGGTAACGTAATAGGAAGCGTCGCGTCTTGAGGATCGAGGGGTCAAGTGCCCCCCCCCAACCTCAAGGACCCATCGCAAT
>CANJPN010000117.1 GCA_947475855.1 Bradyrhizobiaceae bacterium | reverse complement strand
GGGGCTTCCGCCGCTACTTCCTCTTCGTTCATCACCCCATCGATTGATCTGCGTCAGGGCTCATTCGAACTGGCCCGTGTCGAATTCAAGCAATCCTGCGGGCTATGCCCATAGACGCAGGGTATCCGACCAGCGGCGGCTGGTGAGGCTTGCCCCCTTGCTCCTACCTCGTGATCGTCAAAGACGGTCGCCGCCGTTGGCCCCCCTTCTGATGCAGTGCCGCGGATGATCGGTCGTTGAGCCTGCCGCTTTCCGATCATGGTTGATGCATGTTTCTATTGGACATCGTTCAGATTTTGAGCATACGATTTCGTGCTCCTGCACTCGTCCCCGCTAGTGTAGGGGCATACCAGTGGCTGCGAGCGGTGCTACCGCCACTACATCGGCTCTGCTTGCTGCTGCTGGTTCCGCTTCGAGAAAGGCTCGGACCCGACGGACTTTCACTTTGTGGCTAGGAGCGAACTCTCACCCAGGTCACGCCGCTCAAAGCCCCTGTTGGCCGCTTGCCGATCCAGGTTCCCGAACAGGTGAAGACGGTCCACAGCATCAGGACGGTCGCCCCTGAGGGTATCGAGGCGTATTGGCACCGCCGCTATGGGTCGAATGAAAAGAACGGGGAAGGGATCGCCCAGTCCGCTTGCCATCGCTCGCCGTGCAAATTTGATTAAAGAGGGGGCAACGGTTAATGTGCCCAGTGAGCGTCAGAGCGACGGTATCGAGGAGGCAGCCCACTACCACTGTTACCTATGCGTTACCTATTTCGGCCCTCACGGCCGTCTGGCAAGTCGTCAAAAATTCTAACTCTTTGAAATCGTTGGTCGGGGCAGCGGGATTCGAACTCGCGACCCCCTGCTCCCAAAGCAGGTGCTCTACCAGGCTGAGCTATGCCCCGACAAGGCGCGCAACCTGCGGTCTGATCAGCTGCACGTCAAGACGGAATGTTGTACCTCATCATCGAAATCGACAACTTGAACACCCGCCAATCCCAAACTTCGGCACTCAGCTACCCCCGCCCCCGAGCGCGCGCAAACAACCAAGATAAAGCCACCCGCCCTGCGCCACGCAAAGCGCACCCTCTCTCGCAGAGGAATCGACCGAATGACTTCACCGCTTCCCGGACTTGAACGTATCGTGCTCGACCCGATCGCCGACCTTGAGTCCAAGCCGCTTTGCCTCGCCAGCAGCGAGCTCGAGAACGGCGGTCACAACCCCCTTCGAGCTGATCACGCGCTCCGACAGCGGTTCCGTCGCATACTCGATGCGATGTACCGTACCATCGCGACGGATGAACACCATGTCGAGCGATGCGTAGGTATTCCGCATCCACATCGTCAACTCCTGCGGATCACCGTATGGGAAAAGCATACCCGTGCCCGCCGGCACACTTGTCCGAAACATCAAACCTAGCGACTTCTGCTCGCTAGTCTCTGCAACCTCGATCGCGATGATGTGATCACCTGATGCAGTCTTCAGCGTCAGCTTGTCCTTCCGGAACTGCATTTGCTGCGCGGACGCCCATGGTGGCATCACGATCATCATCGACAGAAACGAAAACAGGGCCGCCAGAACGGCAGCCCTGTTGAAAAAAGCGTTGTGGACCATAAGGCCGGTGACCTCAGTGTTGCGAGGGCAGTGTAGACGTGAGACCGTCGGGACGAAGGTCGGCTGCCATGCAACCCTTGCTGCCATGCCCCCAACGAACTTGAACGATCTGTCCCGGCCGCAGCTCGGTGAAGCCGAAGCGGCGCAGTGTCTCCATGTGAACGAAGATATCAGGAGTACCATCGCCTCTCGTAAGGAAGCCGAAGCCCCTCACCCGGTTGAACCACTTCACCATGGCCCGCTCCCAATCGCTCTCCGGCTCGACCACGACGTGGGTACGTTGGGGTAGCTGGGAAGGATGGATCGCAGTGCTTTCATCCATGCTCAAAATGCGGAAGGCTTGCAAGCCCTTCGGACGCTTCAGCACTTGGCAATGGATGCGCGCACCCTCATATGCTGTCTGGTAGCCGCCGGCGCGCAGGCAGGTCACGTGCAGGAGCACGTCAGCCAAGCCATTGTCGGGAACTATGAATCCGTAGCCCTTGGACGCATCGAACCATTTGATGGACCCGGCAATCTCGAAAACTTCGAGACCCTGAATCTCGTTGATCAAAGTAGGATCAACGCCTGCCATATCCGGCAGTTTTGAATCTCCCATCGTATTACCCCGCTTACATATCTGGACTACGTTGTTTTTGACACGTCACCGATGCGTCCGCCTGAGAGACCATAGCCCTTGTCACTCGACGCGGCGGCAACGGAAATCCGTAAACCATAGTCGCCGCCGCCTCGGCAACCCCACGTCAACGAGTTGTTAGACTTCGCAACTGCACACTCCCGAGGTCAGCATGTAGCAGATTGAAATATATGAATAAAAAAGAGACCCGAGAAATATGACGGCTTGTTGAATAGTGCTGTACGCAGCGTTCAGACAACCTATTCCCCATCCGATGGCAGCTACAAGCCGAACTGATTCGCTCCGCAGCAGAGCCCGTCACACCGGCAGTTTTGCCGGATCAATCGAAGCCTGTCATCCGTCGGGCCGCAGGAGCCGTCAGCCAGCATCCTGAGATGAAATCGGACAAAAACAAATCAAGGCATTGAATAAAAAGACTATTGCAAAAGAAAAGCCGAATGAACGCCCATCGGGGTCGGCACGAGCAGGCCCATTTCCGATCCACTTTCGGGCGGTTTTGGGAGATGCCGTAGCAAAACTGCCACATTGAGCGAGCCCCCCCCAATCTCAATCCATAATTCCATGGGAATACCCAGCTTCAGCCCTGCAACAACGGCTGACCGGCCAATGCCCCCGCCTGGGATAACCCCACAATTTGATGTCGACGCAACAACACAGCTGACGGTTGGCATGGTAGGCTCGGTCGACCGAGAAGCCCTCGCAACACCGCTCTCGGAACGAGCGCGCAGCCCAAGCCACAGGAAGCAACGATGCCGGACATCAACGCCGCCGAGCAGGCAGCAAGGGCCCGCGCACAAGCCGAACACCGGGCCATCATCCAGGCAACGATGCAGGCAAAGCGGTCCGGCAAATTGCCACCGCGCACGACAAGCGGATCGGAGGGGCTGACCGCAGCCGTCGTCGTCGTCACCGTGATCGGAATACTGTTTCTCGCCATCCGCTACGGCAATTGAACCTGAGGTAGGCTTGTACCAGTCCCCACGATCCGGCAACCTGGCATGCACCGTGCCCCCCTACTGAACAGGCGCCGCGGTCGGACCAGGCCTCCATACCCACGGGAGACTTTTACGCAATGCTATCGATATCAATGCAGCGTCTCGCGTACGGCAATTCTCGCAACACGCGCCACGTCGCGTCGCCTTTCCTCACGTTGGCACTTACAGCATTGATCGCTGCGGCAGGATCGCCCGTTCTCGCACAGTCTGCAGCCCGGCCAGCCTACGAATCCAGCCTGCGCACCCTCGTGGACGGCAAGCAGCGAACCGCGCCCAATAGCGTTCGTGACCCATACCGTAGACCCTTCGACGTGATCCAGTTCCTCGAGGTCAAGCCTGAAAGTACCGTAATCGAGATCTCCCCCGGCGCTGCTGGCTATTGGACTGAAATCCTTGCACCGTACCTCAAAGAGCGTGGCCTCTATGTCGCCGCCAATCCCGCGCCGCGTTCTCCAGCCGCTAAGGCGGGCATCGAGAAGTTCAACGAGGAGTTCGCGGCTAAAATGGCGAGTGACCCGGCGAGCTTCGCCAAGGTCAAGGTCGTAGCTTGGGCGCCGGAATTGCCTGACACTCTGGAGCCCAATAGCGCCGACTTCGTCCTCACCTTCCGCAATCTGCATAACTGGCTGGATCGCGGAGTCATGGACAAGGCCTTGGCCTCCTTCCATCGCGCGTTGAAGAAGGGCGGTATCCTCGGCGTTAAGGACCATCGCGGCCGCACCGATCAACCCCAGGACCCCGCAGCCAAGAACGGCTACATCCGTCAGGACTATGCCATCGAGATGATCGAGAAGGCCGGTTTCAAATTCGCCGGCTCTTCCGAGGCGGTTGCGAACCCCAAGGATACCAAGGATTATCCGGTCGGCGTCTGGGCATTGCCACCGACCTACCGGATGAAGGATCAGGAACGCGACAAGCTCACCGCCATCGGCGAGAGCGATCGATTCCTCCTGAAATTCGTCAAGCCGTGAGAGCTTCACGCAGAGCCAAGGCCCTCACGTGACCACCGACCTCGAAGCAATCTTGCCCATCCTGGATCGATTGGTCGCGTTCGACACCACGAGCCCTAACAGCAATGTGGAACTGATCGCCTACGTCGAGGGCTACCTGAAACAAGCCGGAATCAGCTTCCGGCGCATTCCCGATCCGGTGCTTCCAAAGGCCTCCCTGTGGGTCACGATCGGACCGCCTGATCGAGCCGGCTACATCTTGTCCGGCCACACCGACACTGTACCAGTCACCGGACAGGCCTGGACCAGCGATCCCTACCGCCTTCGCCGTGACGCAGACCGCCTTCATGCTCGCGGCGCTGTCGACATGAAAGGCTTCATCGCGGTTTGCCTTGCATTGGCGCCTCGGATGGCAAGTGCAAAACTCGCAACGCCAATCCACCTCGCGATATCCTACGACGAAGAGGTCGGCTGCACTGGCGTGAAGCCCATGCTGCAGGAAATCGCTCGATTACCCGTCCGCCCGCGCGGCTGCTTCGTCGGCGAACCGACCGGCATGGGCGTGGTCATTGGCCACAAGAGCAAGCATTCCAAGCGCGCAATCGTTCGCGGCAAGGCATGCCATTCCGCCCTGACCTCGGAAGGCGTAAACGCCGTCGAAGCCGCAGCCGAGCTGATATTGATCATCAAGCGCGTGGCGACAGATCTCGCCGCCAATGGGGCTCGCGACCTCGAACATATCGTGCCCTACACGACTGGACTGACCACCATCGTTCGTGGCGGCATCGCCAACAACATCGTGCCCGATGCCTGCGAGGTCGAGTTCGAGTTCCGCGGAATTGCAGCCGACAATCCCCGCGACATCTGCGAAGCCGTCGTCGCGCAAGCCCGCGCGACAATCGAACCGTGGATGCGAGCACGAGATCCCTCGACCGGCATCGATTTCGTCGAGGTCCTCGACTACCCCGCGCTCGAAACACCACGCCATAGCGGGATCGTCCAGCTAGGCTGCAATCTCTCCGGCAACAACCATACGAGCAAGGTCTCCTTCGGCACGGAAGCCGGACTGTTCGACGCCATGGCCGGCATTCCCTCGATCGTGATCGGACCCGGCCACATCGCTCAGGCCCACAAGCCGGACGAATGGATCGCCGAAGAGCAACTGCTGGCCGCCGCGCAGTTCGTCCGACGATTGATCGACCATTGCTGCAACTAAGAGCCTTTGCTTTTCGGTAATCCCTATTGATCGACAAAGCCGATTGAGCAGACGACTTCGAACAATTGGCCCCCCTGCAAGGCTCGACTTACCTTCCCGAGTGACGACGTCGAATAAGACTCGAGGGAGGAAAGACATGCGACCAGTCTCGATTGCAGGCGCCCACGAAACTCTGAAGCTCGCCTCGGCGACATTCCATCGCCGCATCGAGATATTACGATGGCCCTCGAAAAGCCGGCGCGCCCCCCTTGCTCAATTCATTATCGCCAAGCATGCGATCGATTCAGAGCTGGCACTGATCGACGGCGTCGTTCGCACCCTCGAACGCGGCCTGCCATGTCGCCTAGTCCCCGCGTGACCGCCTTCAAGGCATCCCCACTGCTTCGCCATCTTCGGCAACACCAACCATGGGAATTCATCGCATGTCGGCAAACCAGAACGCCGTTGCCTCCGCAAAGTCTTCAAGCCCGTTACGTACGGTTGCGGTTGCGGTCTCCCCAGGTTCCGCGCCCGAGCCAGCCACGTCAGGGCTACAAAAACCCATATCTATATTCGCCTCCGTGAACGGTTACGCCCAGGCCGAGATCATGGTGGCTGGCTGTCGAGGAACTCGCCCAGTGCCCTGAGCGCAAGTGCCCTAAGCGCAAGTGCCCTAAGCGCAAGTGCCCTGACCGCACAGCGTCGCGTCGACGGCCGCGAGTTCCACTGCTATCCTCCCTCGACGCGCCAGCGCAGTCCCAGCGCGCAAGTCGAGGGAGGGCCAAGGCCCGTGAAGTTTTCGTTCTTCATGATGCCGCTGCACGATCCGCGCGAAAATCCGACGCTCGCGTTCGAACGCGACATCGCCCTCATCCATCTCGCCGACAAGCTCGGTTTCGACGAGTTCTATATCGGAGAGCATCATTCCGGTGGCTGGGAGACGATGCCTGCGCCTGAGATGGCCCTCGCCATGGCCGCAGCGACCTCCCACCGCATCCGCCTCGGCACGTCCGTGCTCAGCGCGCCGTTCCACCACCCGTTCCATGTCGCCGAACGGATGTGCTTTCTCGATCATTTGACGCGCGGTCGCGCGATCCTCGGCGTCGGTCCTTGCAGCCTCGTCACCGACAAGATGCTGTTCAATATGGACGATAAGGTCTTGTACCCGATGCTGCACGAGGCGATCGACGTGATCGTCCGCCTGCTCGAGTCCGACGATCCGATCAGCCACAAGGGGCAATTCTGGCAGTTCGAGAACATGCGATTGCAACTGCGCTCCTACCAGCAGCCACGCCTTCCCCTTGCGATGCCGTCGGCCGCAACACCGGAGAACCTCGAGCTGATCGGCCGCCATGGCATGATCTGGCTTTCTCCCGCCAACCGCGTCGCCCGCTCGAAAATGACCCACCAGGAGCGTTGGAACCTCGTCGAGAAGGGCGCCAAGACAGCCGGCCGCACCGCCGACCGGGACAACTGGCGGATCGTCACCAACATGTATCTGGCCGAGACTGCCGATCAGGCATGGACCGACGTCAAGACCGGCATCATGCGAGAAACAAGGTACTTCAGCTCGATCGGCTTCGAGCCGCTGTATCGCCTGCACCCCGAGCAAACCTTCGATAAGTTCACGCCGGAATCGATTGTCGAAGCACGCGACTGGGTAATCGGCACCCCGGACGATGCCATCCGCTGGATCGAAAACAAGATCGAGGAGACCGGTGGGTTCGGCGGTGTGTTCCTCACCGCGAACGAATGGACGAGCTTTGAAAAAACAAGCCGATCACTGGAAATGTTCGCCCGCTATGTCATGCCGCGCTTCACCGGCCGTAGCGGCTCGCTCGCTGACGAATGGGTTCGCATCGAAGAGCGCTGGAAGTCGGGCAAGACCGGTTTCGACGCAAGTGGCAAGCCTAGCAATCTCTGGCGCTGAACCAGTCGCCCCATCCTCAAATGCTGCAATCGCGCAACTGCCTGTGTAAAAAGTCGCCACTCCAACGCGCCGGTGGATCAGTCTGCCTCGCGCCTATCGACATTCCCGCTATAGAGGTATCCTGACCTGAAAGCCGTTCTACCGGCTCGACATCGAGGAGGGATAGTTATGAGCTTACGCGTTAGGGCCCCAGTGCCCCCAGGCGAAGTCAGACGCGGCCCAGGTGGCGCACCGATGCCTCCGATGGACGACGGCTATATGAGCCGTCTTGTGAAGCTCGTTCCTGCCGAAGCCATCGGCCCGTTTCCGTTCCTCTTGGAATCTGCAAAAAATGTCCCGATGCCTGACGGTGCGGCTCGCCTTCCCGTCTATTTCGTAGCCTGGACACTGTTGGTGATCGTCGTGGTGCTGCGCTACGCCGCCACCAAGGAGCCGGGCAAGAGTCCACAGTGGGGCGGCGTTTTGATCGCGGCCGTCGCTTTCTTCATCTGGGCCCATGTCATGGGTGGAGACTTCGGTTTCGAATTGCTGCTCAATAAGTTGTCGGCAGGTACCGGTGCTGATGGCATATCGAGAACGACTGGCGCGGCTGCCGTCGGTACCAATGCGGTGGAGTTCAAGAATTTCATCGCCAACGTCTCTTTGATGGCGTGGACCACGCTTGCTCCGGTCGTCTATCGTGGCGAGGATGATCCCGGCTGATCCCCAAACGTCGGCAGTTCCGACATCAACAGGCGCATACATCCGCATAAAACCGCAAAACGGTCGTATGCGGATGTATAGTGCTGTATTAGATTTCGACCGGGGAATGGAACCGGTTGCATCTGCCTTTCGGGGTAGCGCAAGGGATTTTGCCCGTCTTTGCCTGTTTCTGTCGGTCGCTGCAATTGGCTTTCCATCTCTCGAGACTTCCTAGTGCTGCAACAATTCCAGTTGAGGCAAGAGCGCCGGGGCGGCAAAATGGCAAGGTAGAACGGGTCGTTCGAACGAACGGTAAGAAACTGGCGGTTGCTTGCCGAAAAGCACCAAGAGCAGCCCTGTGAACGACTTGATTCAGTGCAACGAAAGTGCGTCGTACGTGCGTATGTTCGGTCGAACATTCTGGCCGGTGAACCTGGGCGCGATCCCGTCCACGGCAGGCCCGCGCGACCGCATCTGCACAAGATCCGCGAACATTGCGGAATACGGGCGCTTGAACCGCTCCCTCCGCCCCCACTGGTCGCTCGCCGCAGTTGTCCCCATGGCGACCGAAATACTGCAACTTCACCTCGTACGCCCCTTGGCAGCACGCATGAACCGAAGGGTCGTGCATGTTCGTGCCATCATTCCAACTGAAACTGAGAGCCGATGACCGGTTCTGGAGCACAATACATGTCGAGCCCTGATTTCGACGCCCCGCCGAGTAACGATATCTTCCCGAGCCAGGAAGAAGTCCGCCGCGCTCCGGTCTCGCGCGCGCCACATCCCGATGAGTTCGACGGCCCCGACGATCTAGAGATCGAAGATGAGGGCATCACGCGTGGCCGCATCCCCGAGATTTCGTGGGCCAAATCCGACAACGAAGCGCCTGATTACGCTCACTTGCAGCCTGAAGGTCGTGAGCCCGTCCCAGGCGACAAGAAGTTCAAAATCACCGCCGCCGACATCGAATTGCTGATCAAGGCCAACAGCTTCGACCCCAAGGGGCCAGAGGGCAAGATAGTTTTCGCCTTCCGCGGTGCCAACCTGATCGATTCCGGCGACGGCAAGAACGACGGCGTCGTATCAGGCGTCGATGCCATCGAATTGGAAGAGACGCGCCCCAATCACAGCACCTTCCGTTGCACCATCGGTTATCTCAACCGCGACACGAAAAAGATAACAGCGTTCCGTGCGTCCACCGTGCCGAACGAGAAATTCATGACGAATTACTACAAATGGAACAATGGGTTGGGCGGAAATTCGTCGACCGGCGCCAACATGCTGCCGACGGGCTGCTACGTCTATCGCATGGGCGCACATGGCGGCGGCCGCATCTACCCCGCACTACGCCTGACCGATCCAGAGCGTCTCGCCGATGACGGACAGGCTTGTGTGCTCCGAACAAAGAACGACCTCACCTTCAAGCTCGACGACTACTTCGATCATTGCACCCCCTACGACAACATCCACTGCGCCTATTCCAACGACACGTTCTCTTCGGCCGGTTGCCAGACGATCCAAGGGCGTAACGGTGAGCCGGGCCCGTGGAGCCACTTCCAGGCCATGCTGAAGACCATGAAGGTCAACACGCGTATAGACTACGTGCTGCTGACCGGTCGCGACGCATCGATCGCCGCCTGGCTTCGCGCAACGGGCAAGGCCTCTGACCCGGACATGGTCGCCCGATGGCTCGGCCGGCTGCGGCCGGGATCTCGCGGCGATGCTGTTTCCCGCCTTCAGGAAAAAATTGGAATGCAGCCCTCGGGCTATTTCGGCCCGGGCACCAAGAAGAAACTTGGCGAATTCCAGCGCAGCAAGAACTACATCACCGACGGCATCTGGTCTCCGAAAGCCGAGGACAAGCTCGGATTATCGATTTTCAAGCCTGCCGCTCCCCAACCTCCCGTGGCAACACCCGCTCTCCCGGCTCAACCCACAGCGTCGGCCCCATCGGCTTCGCCGTTGACCAAGCCCGAACCCGCGCCCGCCGCCCCGACCGCGCCTGCGTCCCCACCTGCGGCCGAAATCGCGAAACCTGAAGCGGCTCCCGCAGCACCGGTAGCATCATCGATATCGCCTCCCGCAGCGACGGCCGCTGCGCCAACCGCACCCTCAACTGCCTCCCCCACGACCGCAGGCCCCATTCCGGCTGCTACAACGGCAACGGCGACCGCACCGATAACCGCCCCGATAGTAGCCGCATCAGCGACATCGACGACAACGCCCCCGCCCGCGGCAAAGCCCACACCGCCTGCCCCCCAGCCATCGCCGATCGTGGAGACAAAACCGACACCTGCACCGCAACTTCTGCGACCAGCAGGAATGTCGGAAGCACTTGCCAGTCAGATCGAAAAACTTGCCAGCCAAGCGAACGCTTCCCCCGAGGCTCCAGGCATCGTCGACATCGCCGCAAGCCGCGCCCGCCAAGCCACTGTGTCCGACGGCGTTGCTTCCATCAAAACCGCACTCGACGCGGCGCCTGATACGGCCGGAGTGCCAATCGGTGCCCCAGCGTCTCTTCCGGCAGCGGTTCCAGCCCCGACGCCGGCCTCAGCGGTAAAGCCAGCGTCCACATCGCCGGCAGCACCACCGGTGACACCACCAGTTGAAATGCCTGTCGCGGCACCAGCCGTGCTGGTGGGCGCCCCGAAACTCGTCATCGACGCTGCCAAGATCGCGGAATTCGCCCGAAACGCCTTGCCGCAATATCGCCAGGCCTTCCTCGGCGGCAACGAGATGATGACGCGTTACGGCATCAACCAGACACCGTTGCGCCTGTGCCATTTCCTCGGCCAGATCGGCAACGAATGCGGACGCTTGACCATCATCGAAGAAAACATGGCGTACCGCTCGGCGCAGCGGTTGCGCGCAGTTTGGCCAACGCGATTCCCCACACTCGCCTCCGCCGAGCCCTACGTGAACAATCCACAAAAGCTCGCCGAAAAGGTCTACGGCGGCCGCTTCGACAATCGCCCCGGCGACGGCTGGCGTTATCGCGGTCGCGGTCTCGTCCAGATAACCGGTCGCTCCAGCTATCGCGAGATGGGCCAGAAGCTCGGTATCGATTTGGAAAACAATCCTGATCTGGCAGTTGATCCCAAGCACGCGCTCGCAATCGCTTGCGAGACCTGGGCCGGTAAAGCGATGCCGGGCGAACGCGACATGAACAAGCTCGCCGATGCCAACAAACTCGAGGCGATGACCTATCGTATCAATGGTGGCTTCACCAACATCGACGACCGCCGCGACGCCTTCGAAGAAGCCTGGGACATCTGGGGCACTGGCAAGCCACCGCGGCGCACGCTCGAGACGGACACGCTCGACCGTGGCGATCGCTCGGGACGCGTCGAGGAACTCAATGCCCGTCTCGGAGAGATGGGCATGTTCGAAGGCATCACCGAGTCCCGCCCGACGCAAGTCTACAACATGTCGACCTACAAAGCCGTCCGCGCTCTGCAACAGGAAACGAGCCTAAATCAGACCGGCGTATGCGGCATCGAAACCTGGGCGGCCCTGGAAAAAATCATAGACCGCGGCCCTTCAGCGACCCGCGGTATGTCACGCTCACCAACTCCTGCGGACAACCGCGCAGAAGCTCCAGCCTCGCGTCCGGATTCACTGTCGCGTCGCCTTAGAGAAATCCGCGCCTGGTCGATTGCCCTGTCGATGCTCGCAGTCGCATTCGTCGTCACCTACATCTTCGCGCTGACGAACGCGACCGGAAACACGCCGCTGTGGATGCCGCTGATCTTCGCCGCACTAGCATTCGTGACGGGCCTGGCCTTGTTCCTGGCAGCCCGCGTCCAGCCCGGTTGGAACCTCGAAGGTGGGACTGCAGGGCCTAGCAGGGCTGCAACCCGAAGCGGAGGATCGGCAGCAGCCGCCGCGCCGGGCGGTTTCTTACCGGGCGAAGAGGAGCCAACGCGTTTTGGCACCAACATCTGACGCACGAAGATCTGGTGAAACCCAGGTTTCCCAGATCAAACGGATGACGAACTGCTCGCACCGAGTATGGCGATACCAACTGAATAGTAGTGAGAATGATGCATGACGGGCTTCTTTGGCTGGCTATTCTGTAGAAAGGAAACCGACAAGGGCAAAAAGCCCGTCGCGACAGCGAAACCTGCCGGCATGGCCGCAACGTCGAAACCACCAAAACCGGCAGAGGCCACAGCTCCTGCCCCAAAGCCCACTGCCGCCAAACCCGCCTCGCCAACAGCGCCGTCTGCACCACACCAGATGCAGACCCAAGCACCAAAGCCCCAATCGGCAGCAGCACAGACCGTAGCGCCAGTGCCCCCGCCAATCGCAATAAAGCCACCACAATCAGCCACGAACCAGACGTCGGCCGCTACCCTGCCCGCAGCAATGTCAGGAAATGCGAAGAACTCAGCGTTGGAGAATAGCAAAGTGGACCAGATCAAGCCCTTCCCGACCCAATTCCCCGACGCAGAATTCGTGATCATCGAACTGTTCGGTGGCGACAACAATCTCTCCGCATTCGTGAACGAAGACCTGCAGGAGATGGCAGCCGGCATTGCTGGCGGCAAGATCGCGATCCTCGGCCTGACTGATCTCTCCGGCAAGCCCGGCGCGATCGTCGAGGTCACGCCTCAACACGGTATCCAGATCATCGAGGAGCTGGGCGAGATCGACACCGGTGATCCGGAAATCCTCCACGCCTTCCTCGTGCGCGCCCTCGTCACGCACCCCAAAGCTCGCAAAGCCATCGGCTTCTGGGATCACGGCACCGGAGTTTTCGATGAGACCGACAATTCCGAGAAGATCATGACTCGCCGGATCAACTCGGTCACACGCGAGGACCGGAGCCGGTCTCGTCCTGCGCGCCGACTTTTCTTTCCAAAGTCTAGCCTCGAGAAGGATGGCGATACCCGGGCTATGCTGCACGACGACACCAACGGCGGTGTACTGACGAACCTCGAGGCAGGTGCGATGTTGCGCGCGGCGCTCAAGGACGCCGGCATCACGAGCAAGATCGACCTGATCTTCTCCGATACCTGCCTGAACGGCATGATCGAAGTCCTGGACGAGCTTGGAAGCGCCGCCAAGGTAATCGTCAGCTCGCAAGACCTCGAGCCCGGCGACGGCTGGGACTACAAGCGCTGGCTTGCCAAGCTCGTCGCCGCCCCTCCGCCGTCCGCCGAAGACTGGGGCAAGTACGCAGTCGAGGCGTTCAAGGAGGGGTACGAGCCCTTCCCCAAGAAATGGCCTTGCACACTTGGCTGCTTCCGCACTGACCACGGCATCACCAAGGCCTTCGCCGAGCTGATCGCCGCGTGCAGAAAAGCAAACGGCTTTGCATCCTTCGTCTACCTCGATCATGCTCGCGCCCAGACCCAGGGCTTCGCCCAGCGCGACACCTACGACGTCCGTGACTTTGCGGAGAAGGTCGCCGCGATTGCAGGTCAGGGCATGCCGGAAGTTGCAACCGCCGCGCAGAACATCATCAAGGCGTACGACGCCGCGAAAGTCACCTCCGTCGCCCTCGGCAAGTTTGTCACCAAGTCGACTGGGATATCGTTCTACTTCCCCTCGTCGCGATCGCAAATGGGCCGTGATATCGGTACCTACGAGAAGCTGGCTTTCGCCAAAAATTCCGGTTGGGCAGACTTCCTGAAGGAGTTCCGCTGAGCACCGGCCAAGC
>CANJPN010000116.1 GCA_947475855.1 Bradyrhizobiaceae bacterium | reverse complement strand
CTGCACGGTCGGCGCGGCGGCGCTCGGTTTCGCGCGGCGGGCGCTCGAGGAAGCTGCTTCGCGCGCGGCCAACCGGCACTTGTTCGGTGCGCCGCTGGGTTCACTGCAGATGGTGCAAGGGCATCTCGCTGACATGGCGGTCGATGTCGATGCGTCCGCGCTGCTCGTCTATCGCGCGGCCTGGACCAAGGACAAGGGTGCTGCCCGCGTGACGCGCGAGGCGGCGATGGCAAAACTCTATGCAACCGAAGCGGCGCAGCGCGTGATCGATGCTGCTGTGCAGCTTCATGGTGGCGACGGTGTGCGCTCCGGTCATCCGGTCGAGAAGTTGTATCGCGAGATCCGTGCGCTCAGGATCTACGAAGGAGCCAGCGATGTTCAAAAAGTGGTTATCGCGCGGAGCCTCTAGCTCTTTGCCTGCGGGTGGCGTCTCCCTTGAGGGGAGCCGGCCGCCACGCGCGAAGGGGAGGGCTGGGCTCGGACCGTCGGCGCACATCGATACGTTTGCGCGCGACAACCTTCCACCCGACGAGATGTGGCCGGATCTCGTGGTCGGGCGGCCAGAGTTCCAGTACCCGGACTTCATCAACGTCGGTGTCGAGTTGACCGACAAGATGGTCGCAAATGGCTTTGGCGATCAAATCGCGTTGATCGGCAATGGTCGGCGCCGCACCTACAAGGAACTAACGGACTGGTCGAACCGGCTCGCGCACGCGCTGGTCGATACCTACGGGGTGAAGCCCGGCAACCGCGTGCTGATCCGATCAGGCAATAATCCCGCGTTCGTGGCGGCGTGGCTGGCCGCGACGAAGGCCGGTGCGGTCGTCGTCAATACGATGCCGATGCTGCGCGCGGGAGAGTTGTCGAAAATCGTCGACAAAGCCGAGATCACTCTGGCGTTGTGCGATAGCCGGATCGCGGATGAGATCGTCGCGTGTGCGAAGGAAAACCGCTTTCTCAGGAATGTCGTGTGTTTCGACGGCACATCCAATCACGATGCGGAACTCGACCGGGTCGCGCTCGGCAAGCCCGTGCGCTTCGATGCGGTGAAGACGGGGCGTGACGACGTCGCGCTGCTGGGGTTCACGTCGGGGACGACGGGAGAGCCGAAGGCGACGATGCATTTCCATCGCGATCTTCTGATCATCGCGGATGGCTATGCGCGGGAGGTTCTAGGCGTCTCGCCTGACGACGTGTTCGTGGGCTCGCCGCCGCTCGCGTTCACGTTCGGGCTCGGCGGGCTTGCGATCTTTCCGCTGCGTTTCGGCGCGACGGCGACGCTGCTCGAGAACGCCTCGCCTGCCAACATGATCGAGATTATCGAGACCTACAAAGCGACGATCTGCTTCACCGCTCCGACCGCTTATCGCGCAATGATGGCGGCCATGGAACAGGGGGCGGACCTTTCGTCGTTGCGCATTGCTGTCTCGGCCGGTGAGACGCTGCCCGCTCCGGTGTTCGAGGAGTGGACGCGGAAGACGGGTAAGCCGATCCTCGATGGAATCGGTGCAACGGAGATGCTGCATATTTTCATCACCAATCGGATCGGGGATGCGCATTCCGGCAGCACGGGGCGTGCCGTCGCCGGTTACGAGGCGAAGATCGTCGATGACGAAATGCGCGATGTGCCCGATGGCACGGTTGGCCGGCTCGCGGTGCGGGGCCCCACGGGGTGCCGGTATCTCGGGGACAAGCGCCAGGCCAACTACGTGCAAGGCGGCTGGAACATCACCGGCGACGCGTTCGTGCGCGACAAGGACGGCCGGTTCCACTTCGCGGCGCGCAACGACGATATGATCGTTTCCGCCGGCTACAACATCGCGGGGCCCGAAGTGGAGGCGGCGCTGCTGTCGCATCCGGAAGTGGCGGAGTGCGCGGTGATCGGCGTCGCGGATGTCGAGCGCGGGCAGATCGTCGAGGCGCACGTCGTGCTGCGGCAGGGCGTTGCCGGCGACGAGGCGTGCGTGAAGCGGTTGCAGGATCACGTGAAGGCGGTGATCGCGCCTTATAAGTATCCGCGGTCGGTGCGGTTCACGGATGCGTTGCCGAAGACGCAGACGGGGAAGATCCAGCGGTTCAGGCTGAAGCAACCGCCGGCGTGATGAGCGCGCGAGGCGCGCTGCGGGGCTAGCCCCGCGCCCCATTGGGCGGGACACCCGCCCAAACCCACCCGTTTTTTGGGACTCGAGAGATGAGCGATCCGTTTTTAGTATTGCAGCCTGCGGGATGGGCGAAGCCGAAGGGGTATGCCAACGGCATCGCGGCGAGCGGGCGGCAGGTGTTCGTCGCGGGCCAGATCGGCTGGAACGCGCAATGCGAGTTCGAGAGCGACGACTTCGTCGCGCAGGTCGAGACGGCGTTGCGCAACATCGTGGCCGTGCTGGCCGAGGCGAAGGCCGGGCCACAGCACATCGTCAGGATGACCTGGTACATCCTCGACAAGCGCGAGTATCTCGCGCGCGGACGTGAGGTGGGCGAGGCCTACCGGCGCGTGATCGGCAAGAACTTTCCGGCGATGACGCTGGTCGTCGTGGCGGGGCTGCTCGAGGATCGCGCCAAGGTCGAGATCGAGGTGACGGCGGTGGTTCAATAGTGCTCTGAGGCCTGACGCGGGTCATCGTGTCGCGCATTTTTGCAGTTCAACTGTTTGGCTTAAACCAAGGCCTCGCATCGGAGGAATATACCAAAACTATGGAGAAAAACTGCATTACCACCTGCAATACACTCAGTGCTACCGCCGCGACGCTGTTTTGAAGCATCTGGGGCCACGTCACGAGAGCCAGCAGAGTGCTGAGTGGCAGGAGTGTAGCAGGGATAATGCGAGCCCATCCCTGCCGTTTGTCTGCGATGAGCCAAACTAGTAGGATGGCTAATGCGATCGACAAAACTAGCGTGGAAATCATGAGGTTTGGTGAAATGAATATTCCGCGTTCGTTCAACAATTGACGTTGGATTCTATCACCATCCAGCATCAGAATTGGAAAGCCCAGCAGGACGGATAGCACGGTCAGCTTCTTGAAGCGCCGAACAGCGATTGGCATCTCATGAGCTTTCTGATCCTGCATCTTGGCTCCATATCGTCGCTTCTTCGCAGCTGTTGAAACAAGCTACGCCAGCGCGACGGCGACCGGCGTGTGCGGCAGCTTCAGCGCATTGGCGACGGCTTCGTGGGTGATCTTGCCGTTCCAGACGTTGAGGCCGGCGGCGAGGTGCTTGTCGTCGGCGAGCGCGCGCTTCCAGCCTTTGTCGGCCAGTGCCATCACGAACGGCAGGGTCGCGTTGTTGAGGGCGTGCGCCGACGTCTTCGGCACGGCGCCCGGCATGTTTGCCACGCAGTAGTGGATGACACCGTCTACGGTGAAGACGGGATCGTCGTGCGTCGTCGGTCGCGAGGTCTCGGCGCAGCCGCCCTGGTCGATCGCGACATCGACGATGACGGAGCCCTTCTTCATCATCGCGACGTGCTCGCGGGTGATGAGCTTGGGTGCCGATGCGCCGGGGATGAGGACACCGCAGACGACGAGGTCTGCTGCACGCAGGTGGCGGTCGAGGGCGTCGCGGGTGGAGTAGGCGGTGTTGAGAGCGCGGCCGAACTGCGTCCACATTCGCCTGAGAACGTCGACGTTGCGGTCGAGCACCCAGACGTTCGCGCCGAGACCGAGGGCGACGTCCACCGCGTGGGTGCCGACGACGCCGCCGCCGATGACCACGACCTTAGCGGGGTCGACGCCCGGCACGCCGCCGATCAGGATGCCGTGGCCGCCATGTGCTTTCTCGAGATAGTAGGCGCCGGCCTGGACCGACATGCGGCCGGCGACTTCCGACATCGGCGCGAGCAGCGGAAGGGTGCCGGTGGGCGACGTCACGGTTTCGTAGGCGATACAAGTCGCGCCCGAGCGGAGCAGGTCCTGTGCTTGGGCGGGGTCTGGAGCGAGATGAAGGTAGGTGAAGAGGACCTGGCCCTGGCGGAGCATGGCGCACTCCTGGGCCCGGGGTTCCTTGACCTTCACGATCATGGCGGCTGCGGCGAAGATCTCGGCGGGGCCGGCGGCGATCTCGGCACCGGCTCTCACGTAATCGGCGTCTTCGCTACCGATGCCTTCGCCCGCGCCGGTCTCGACGAGCACCTGGTGGCCGTGGGCAGTGAGCTCGCGAACGCTGGTCGGCGTGAGGCCGACCCGGTATTCGCGAACCTTGATCTCTTTGGGTACGCCGATCAGCATAGGGGGTCCTCGCTCTCCCAGTTCGCCCACTGCTCATGCAAGGGGAAGGGCTGGAGAGAAAGGTAATGGCAGCCGGGTTCTGCTGCCAGTGTGGAGGCATCGTTTCTCGTTGATTGCCCCGCGAAACTTCGGTGCGGGGCACGCATCAAAGCATATTGTGGCTGCCATCGCAGAACGGCTTGCCATCGGTGGCCTTGCAACCGCAGAGGTTCTGGACGCCGTCGATCTCGGCGGTGAAGCGCATCGGGGTGAAGGTGGAGCCCTTGTGGCTGCCGTCGCAGAAGGGTTGCTTGTTCGACTTTCCGCAGGTGCACCAAGCATATGATTTGCCCTTTTCCAGCGCCACTTGATAGGGGCCTTTCTGGGCGACGACGGGTTCATCGGACATTGGAAGATCCTCTCGGCTGTCTGTCACGCATGGTTCAGGTCGTTTTCGCCTCTAAGCGAGGTGGGGCCGATTGTCCAGCAGGCGAGGCCGCGCACCCGGACATTACGGACATTGGGGCAGCAGATCCAATCTTTGATGATTCGACCATCTTGTGTCGGGCGTGATGTTGATCTAGAAGGTGCACCAACCTAATCCCGACAATTCACCCGACAGCCGTAACGGCGTTGCCGTGTCGCGGCGCGGAATTGTCCAATTCTCGAGAGACGACCATGAAGAAGGACGCCGACCTGCATCCGGATTACCACCAGATCAAGGTGGTGATGACGGACGGTACCGAGTTCATCACTTACTCGACCTACGGGAAGGAGGGTGATTCGCTCGCTCTCGATATCGACCCGACCAGCCATCCGGCTTGGACTGGTGGCGAGGCGCGTTTGTCTGATCGCGGCGGCCGTCTGTCGAAGTTCAACAAGCGCTTCGAAGGCTTGTTCAAGAAGTAAGCGTTCGCGCCTGCTTTCCGGCTTCGCGTTCATTGACCTGATGGTCGCGCGGGGCCGGTTTCGCATTTTGTAATCTGTATCGTTGGAATTTGCATTGCGCGCCATTCGTTCGCAACGGATGGGTCGCGTTGCTTGCTGCTGGGCCCGACAGTTCCACAAAAGTGCTGCCTCGCTGCCACAGTGTTGCCGCCTCAGGGCGTCAACGATGACTTCATCGTAGTGGTGTGCTCGTTCGGCTTGCTATTCTCCTGATGTCGGCAAGCGTCTTGCTCGTTTGATTCGCGAGCGTCGATCCGAAGTGCTCGGATCGCTTCTGAGACATTGGTCATGTGCGTGTCGTGCTGCCGACGAGTACGTGGCGTCTGAGCACGCAGACCTCGTCCAACCAAGGCAATCAAGGTTCACACATGGGACGGTCGAGCAAGACTCGTTCTGCGCGTGTTGAAGCTCTCAAAGTGGAAGGGCTTCCAGCGCCTGTCGAAGTTCGGCGACACCCGACTGCGCGCCGCATGACGCTGCGCGTGAGCCGGACGAAGCACGCCGTCATCATGACGGTGCCGATGCAGTGTAATCTCGTTGACGCCGGAAACTTCCTGCACACCCATATTGACTGGGTACGCAGACACCTGGGTGCGGTGCCGCAGCCGGTGGCGCTGGCGCACGGGGAAGTCATTCCATTCCGCGGCGTGCCGCATCGCGTCGTGTTCACGGGTGAGCGCGGCGCCGATTATCTGGTGCGTGCGGAAGAAGAGGCGGGCGGCGCCGCTCGTCTGGCGGTGGCCGGGACGCGCGAGGGGGCTTCGCGGCGTCTCGCCAATTGGTTGACGCAGCAGGCAACCGAGGAGCTGGACGCGCGTGTGCGTCATCACGCGCAACGACTTTCGCTGAAACCCAAACGAATTGTGCTGCGCGATCAGTCGAGCCGGTGGGGGTCTTGTTCGACGACGCGCGTGCTGTCGTTCTCGTGGCGGCTGATCCTCGCGCCGCCGCATGTGCTCGATTACGTCGCTGCACATGAGGTCGCGCATCTGGCGCAAATGAATCACGGGCCGAAGTTCTGGGCGTTGGTTGCCAAGACAATGCCGAAGATGGAAGAGGCGCGGGCATGGCTGCGCGTCTACGGCATGGACCTGCACCGCTATCGGCGGCCTTAGGGAAGTGGTCTATCCCGAGGGTGTATCCTCACCTTGATGGTGAGTTGTCCGGCTCGCTCAAGCGTTGGATTGGCCGAGGGTGGTGGTGTCGAGGTCGGCATCGATAGCTTCCAGGCGGGCGGCCGTGAACAAGCCGATGATCAGGATCGCCATCGCGCCGATGAGGATGGATGGTTTCGAACCGATTGTGTTGATGCCGATGGCGTAAAGCGCCGGGCCGATCGCGTTTCCGAGCGTGAACGCGCACGAATGCATCGAGACCGACGTGCTGCGAAGGTCGTTTGCCACTTCAGTTGCCTGGGCTTGCAGCGAGCCGTGCAGCATGAAGAAGCCGAAGCCGATGACGGCGAACATCACCATCTGAAGCGGCCATGTTCCACCGTAGGCGATCACGGCCATTCCGGTTGCGCTGATTGCGCCACCGAAACGCAGCATATTGTGCGTGCCGCCGACGAGAGGCAGCACACGACTGACGGTAAATGTGTACATTAGGCCGCCGCAAGCGAGGCCGGAGATCACGAAGCCGGCTTCACGCAAGCCGCCTTCGCCGCTTGCTTCCAGGAGGATGGCGACGAAGGGAACGAGGCCAGTCACAGCCATACCGTCGAACAGCACGCCGGTGTAGCAGGTCTGCGTCCGGGGATTGCGGAACAGGGATGACAGGGTGCGGCGGATACGCTCCATGTTGATCGGATAGCGCTTGGCATCAGGCCGCGGCTTGAGGTTCCGCTCCAGCATGATGGAGGCGGCGATGGCGACGAATGCGGCGCTGCCGACGGCGATGCGCCAACCGACAAAACTAGCAATCAGGCCTGCGGCGATCACGCCGAACAACTGCGCCGTCTGCGATGCCATGATTAATTTGGACAAGGCGACTTGTCGTTCTGATGCAGCGACACGATCGCCGACAATGGCGAGGGCGACCGTAAACACGCCGCCGCCGAACACACCTCCCAGGATACGCGCGGCGTACATCACCTCGATGGTCGGAGCGAGCGCCATCGCCACGAGCATCGCTGCCAGTGCGGAGCTGCAGATTTTGAGAATGCGCACCTTGCCATACGCGTCGGCGATTGCTCCGACGAACGGCTGGGTCATCGCGTAAGTGATCATGAAGGCGGTGGACAGCAGGGCTACGGCTTCTGGTGACGTGGACAGGTCGCGTGCGACCTGTGGCACGACGGGGTCCAGCAGTCGAAGCGATAGAGAGCCGACGAAGCAACTCGTGGCGAGCAGGAAGATGAAGTTCATGGATGATCCAATGAGAGGCGCAAGTCTAGATGAGCCGTGTCGCCGGTGGGCACAAGACTTGGAGGTGCATGAGTGTCGTGCACGAGACGGGAAGCTCTGGACCGATATGCAGTGATGCCGGTTCCGGGGTGGAAGGCCGTGGCTAGGCTTCGGATTTTCGGATAGGCTGCCCTGAGAATAACGTGACAATGGGCTGCCTTCGGCACTACCCTTTGGGTCGGGGCGGCAGAGGAGACAGCGGGCTGTCAGAGGCGCGCTGCGACGCTCGGGGGAACATGCGCGTAATTCGTGGATTACTGATTGCCATCGCGGCGTTGGGCGTGATCGTCGGCGGCTATGCGTGGAGGTCCTCGTTCGCGCCGATCGACCGGCCACAGGCTTCGAGCTTCCCGGTCGAAAATGTCAAGGCAGGGGCCGTGCTCGCTGCGATCGGCAACTGCGCCACCTGCCATACACGCGACGGTGGCGCCGCCTACGCGGGCGGCCGGCCTATAGTCACGCCGTTCGGCACCATCCATGCGACGAACATCACGCCAGATCCGTCGACGGGCATTGGCGGCTGGTCGGAGCCTGCATTCATTCGGGCGGTGCGAGAGGGCGTGTCGCGCGACGGACGTCATCTCTATCCGGCCTTTCCTTACGACCACATGGCCAAGATGGCGGAAAGCGATATCAAGAACGTCTATGCGTTCCTGATGACGCGGCGGGCGCAGGTGTCCGCCAGTCCGGCCAACGAACTGGCGTTTCCATTCAACATCCGCAGCCTGGTTGCGGGCTGGAAGCTGTTCTTCCTGGATCGCGGCGGGTTCACACAAGACGCCAGCAAGACGGCGGAATGGAATCGCGGCGCCTACCTCGTCGAGGGATTGGCGCATTGCGGCTCCTGTCACACGCCGCGCAACGTGCTCGGAGCGGAGGACAAGTCTCGCGCATATGCGGGCGCGGACGTTCAGGGGTGGACTGCTCCAGCGCTGGGAGCGACCTCGGTGGCGGCGGTGCCATGGACGGGGGAACGTCTCGCCGAATATCTGGGGAAGGGGCGTAGCCCTCAGCATGGCGTTGCAGCAGGTCCGATGGCGGACGTGATTGGGAACCTCGCACAAGTGCCCGACAGCGATATCAAGGCGATGGCGACGTACGTCGCTTCGCTCGCCGGTGCTGCGACTAAAGAGCGGCAGGAGCGGGGGGCAAGAGCGATCGCACGGGCGGGCGGTGAAGGCGCGGTCACACGTCCGGCCGCGGCTGCTGCACCGGGTGCATCGGTTTACGCGGGGGCTTGTGCTGGCTGCCATGGCGAGGCTGGCCGCCAGCCGCTCGATCCGGCGCTTAATCTCGCGCTGTCGACAACGGTTCGAGCTGCATCGCCAAACAATCTCGTTCGCGTGGTGCTCGGAGGCATCGGGCGAACCGACAACCAGCCAGGACCTCATATGCCTGGGTTCGCCAATGCGCTGACAGACAAGCAGATCGGGGATCTCTTGGAATATGTGCGCGCGAACTTCACCGACCGGCCGGTGTTTGCAGGTTTGGACGTGGCGATCAGGAAAGCCAGGCAGTAAGCAACAGGCAATGCGCTATCCGGTTGAGCGCTGCATCGAAGGACGAGGAGAGGCTCCATGGCCAAGCTCAGCATCAATGGACGGGCCGTCGAGGTCGATGTGGAGGCAGACACGCCGCTTCTGTACGTGCTTCGAGACGATCTGAAAATGAACGGAGCGAAGTTCGGCTGCGGCCTTGGTCAATGTGGCGCGTGCACGGTGCTCGTCGACGACAAGGCGGTGTTTTCATGCATGGTGCCGGTGTCAGTCCTCGAGGGCCGCAAGGTCACGACGCTCGAGGGGCTCGGGACCATCGACAAGCCCGGGCCGTTGCAGCGAGCGTTCATCGAGGAGCAGGCGGCGCAATGCGGCTACTGTACAGCGGGCATCCTGATGCGGGCCGAAGGGCTGCTGCGCGAAAACCGGAGGCCGACGGACGCGCAGATCCGCGAGCGATTGTCGGCAAACCTGTGCCGCTGCGGCACGCACAACCGCGTCATCAAGGCGGTCAAGCGAGCTGCTGAATACCTGCGCACAGCGGCGACGACCGACAGTAACCGGACATAGTTCGAGAGGCTGAATTCACGCTTGTGTGGAAGCTTGAAGCTTCCACCTCAACCGGTCAGGCTCTGGGGAGTGCGACGATGACCAATAAAATCAAATCCGCGAAATTGCCTTCGGGACTGTCACGCCGTGCGCTCATCGCCAACGGTGGCGCGCTGGTCGTAGGCTTCTCCTTGTCCGATGCGCTGGCGCAGGCGCCTGAGGCGCCGCCGGTCGCTGCTGCACCGCCACCGCCGCTGCCGGGATCGCTGCGCGTTGCGCCGATGATCGATGCCTGGATCAGGATCGACGCAGCTGGGAAGATCACCGTACTGACCGGCAAGGTAGAGATCGGGCAGGGCGTCAAGACGGCGCTGCGGCAGGTCGCGGCCGAGCATCTCGGTGTGCCGTTGGGCTCGGTCACGCTGGTGACGGCCGATACGGCGCGCACGGTCAACGAGGGGTACACCGCCGGTAGCCAGACGCTGCAGGACAGCGGCACCGCGATCATGCACGCCGCAGCGCAAGCACGCGAGATCCTGATCAAGATCGCAGCAGATAAACTTGGCGTGGATGCCGCCACCTTGAAGGCCGAAGACGGTTTCGTCGTCGCGGCTGACGGCAAGCGGCTCGGCTTGGGTGAACTCGTTGCAGGTGATGTGCTCAAGGTGAAGGCCGAGCCAGCGACGGCCTCGAAGTTGCGTGATCCCAAGTCCTACAAGGTGATCGGCAAAAGTGTTCAGCGCGTCGATATTCCAGACAAGGTGACGGGCGGTGCTGCGTTCATTCAAGACTTCCGGCCCGAAGGCATGCTGCACGCCCGCGTGGTGAGGCCGCCGAGCTATGGAGCGAAACTCGCCAGTGTCGATACAGCGCGAATAGAGACGCTGCCTGGTGTGCGCGGCGTCATTCGCGACGGCAATTTTCTCGCAGTGATTGCTGTGCGCGAGTTTCAGGCCGTGAAGGCGATGGAGCAGCTCGCGGCGGCGGCGAAGTGGTCGGAGCAGCCGACGATGCCAGAGCAGGCGTCATTTGCCGCTTGGCTGCCGGCGCAGGACAAGCGGGCGATCCCGATCCGTGACGTGAAGGGCGATGCGCCGGCGCCGGCCAAGACGCTCGATCTGGAGTATTTTCGTCCCTACCATATGCACGGTTCGATCGGGCCGTCGTGCGGAGTCGCCCAATTCAAGGACGGCGACATGACGGTGTGGGCTTGTTCGCAGGGCATGTTTCCGCTGCAAGATGCAGTGGCACAGTTGATCAGGCTACCTAAGGACAAGGTGCGCTGCATTCATCTGGAAGGCTCGGGATGCTATGGCCACAACGGCGCGGACGATGCGGCAGCGGATGCGGCCTACATCGCTTTCAAGATGCCGGGTGTGCCCATCCGCGTGCAGTGGATGCGCGCCGACGAGCACCTGTGGGAGCCCTATGGGGCTGGCATGGTGATGCGGGTCAAGGCCGGGATCGATGCCAAGGGAATGCTGACCGGCTGGGACTACGAAGTGTTCACGGACACGCATTCGACGCGACCGGGCGGGGCCGGCTCGACGCTCGTCGGGCAATCGATCGAGAACGGCTTCAAGCTACCGGCGCCGCAACCGGCACCTCAGCCCAATGGTTCGGGCGACCGGAACATCATTCCGCCCTACAAGGTCGCGAACCTGAGGCTCATACATAACTTCCAGCCGCACATGAAGCTGCGGGTGTCGGCGCTGCGTGGGCTCGGCGCATATTCGAACGTGTTCGCGATCGAGAGTGCGATGGACGAATTGGCGGCGGTGGCAGGTGAAGATCCCGTAGCGTTCCGCCTCAAACATCTGGTGCACGATGCCAGGGCAACCGACTGCGTAAAGCTTGCCGCGGAAAAGTTCGGCTGGAAAGCGGGGGCGGTCACCGGGCGCGGCAATGGTCGCGGACAGGGCGTCGCCTACTCTCGCTACAAGGGGCTCGCGGGGTACTGCGCTGTCGCCGTCGAAGTGGAAGTCGATCAAGAGACAGGCCGCGTGCGGCTGGTCCGTGCGGTGGCCGCGGCCGACAGCGGAACGGTGGTCAATCCGGACGGCATCAAGAACCAGATCGAGGGCGGCATCATCCAGTCGGCGTCGTGGACGATCCACGAGCAGGTCAGCTTCGATCGTACGCGCGTGCTATCGCGCGACTGGAGCCGCTATCCCATCCTGCGGTTCTCAGAGACGTTCGAGAGTGTGGAAGTTCATGTGATCGACCGGCCGGGCACGCCGTTTCTGGGCACAGGTGAAGCGAGCCAAGGACCGACGGGGGCGGCGATCGCCAACGCGCTGTTCCATGCGACGGGACAGCGAATTCGCGCACTGCCGTTCACCGCGCCCCGAGTCAAGGCGGCGATCGGCGTTTGACGGGCGACGTGTTGATATACATTCTGCTGCATGTGTGATGAAGGAGTGGACGGCCAACGAAGAGAGAGCCCGCAAAGGGCCGCTTCGGGGCTGCAGGCAAAGGGAGGAGAGAATGGTGGAAAAGACTAATTCCCTGTTGGGTTCTGGACCTAGTCGGCGCCGAGTTATTCAAGGGGCGGGGGCGTTCATCGCTGCGCCAGCGTTAATGACGGCGGGGCACGCATTTGCGGCTTGGCCCGACGACAAGCCGATCCGAGTGATCGTTCCCAACACGCCGGGTGGGCCGTCCGACGTGGCCGCGCGGCTCATCACGCCAGGGCTGCAGGAAGCGCTGAAGCAGTCTTTCGTGGTTGAAAACATCGGCGGCGGCGGCGGCAACATCGGCGTTGCCAGGGCGGCACGTTCCGATCCTGACGGCTACACGTTGCTGATCTCGACGAGCGCCTATGCGATCAACCCCAGCTTGTTCGACAACATCCCCTACGACGCATTGAAAGATTTCGCGCCGATCGCCGAGCTGGCGACGACCCCGAACATCTTCTGTGTCCAGCCTTCGCTGGGCGTGAAGACGATGAAGGACTTCGTGGCGCTGATGAAAAAGGAGCCGCAGAAGTTCAACTTCACGACACCGCCCGTCGGCAATACGCCGCATCTGGCGATCGAGCTGCTGAAGCTGCGCGAGGGGCTCAAGGACGTGGCGACCATCTACCATACCGGTGGCGGACAGGCGATGCAGGGGCTGCTGTCTGGCTCGGCCCAGTGCTACGTCGGTGCGATTTCGACGGCGCGGGCCCACATCGCGGCCGGCACCGCCGTGGCGCTAGCCGTCACCGGCTCGTCGCGCTGGCATGACCTGCCTGATGTTCCGACCATGGCCGAGCTCGGCTACAAGGACTTCGTGCTCGACAACTACGTCGCGTTCTCCGCTCCGGTCAAAACGCCACCCGATGTCGTCGCCCGTCTGGAGAAGGCAACGATCGAGCTGCTTCGCCAGCCAGACGTCGCCGAAAAGTTCGGCAAGAGCGGCTTCAAGGTCGAGGCCCAGCCCGGCAAGAGCCATATGGCGCGGCTGCAACGCGAAGTGCCGATGTACCGGAAGATCATCGAAGAGGCAGGGATCAAGCTGCCGAAGGGGGGATGAGTTCGCCCGTCGGCCGTTGCAGGCCAAAGATCCCGGGTCTCACGGCAGTGCCGCTCGCCCGGGGACGCGGGAGGTGAGGGGATTGGTTTAGACCGCCCCACCCCCACCCACCCATCGGCGTACTTGATCCGGCGGGAAATCTGCCCCACAAGCTGCCCCGACAAATCTCGGGGCTTTCCGTGCGATGCCTGTCCTGGGTGTTCCATCTCGGACGATCGCACTTTAGGGGCACGTCATGGCAATTCTCGTCGACAAGAATACGAAGGTCATCTGCCAGGGCATCACCGGCAGCCAGGGGACGTTCCATACGATCCAGGCCATGGACTATGGCACCAAGATCGTCGGCGGCGTGACGCCGGGCAAGGGCGGCTCCAAGCATCCGGACGCCAAGCTGGCGGGGGTGCCGATCTTCGACACCGTCGCGGAAGCCAAGGCCAAGTCCGGGGCGACGGCGACCTCGATCTACGTGCCGCCTCCGTATGCCGCCGATGCGATCCTCGAAGCGATCGACGCCGAAATCCCGCTGATCGTATGCATCACCGAGGGTATCCCGGTGCTCGACATGGTGCGCGTGAAGCGTGCGCTGGCCGG
>CANJPN010000115.1 GCA_947475855.1 Bradyrhizobiaceae bacterium | reverse complement strand
CGCCCAGGCGCCAGCAGCGTGCAGGTCGCGGCTGGTTCGGCGGAAAGTAGGTGTTGAGGGCGACCGGCACGATCGGGACGACCTTCTCGCTCATCAGACGGCGGTGCACAAAGCCGAAGGCGTGGCCCTCGCCGTGCTCGCGCGATAGCCGACGCGACTGGGCGACATCGAAGTCCGCGCGCATGAGATGCTGGATGATGTGCAGACCGAGTCCGGCATCGACGGGGTATTCGCGTGTGCCCTTGGCCTCATGATACTGGCCGCGCGCCGTGCGCCAGAAGGCGGGTGCGTCGGCGGGCATGGCGAGCTCGCGGTTTTCGATCGTGTCGCCCCAATAGACGAGGATCGCGGGCATGTTGTCGTCGAAGAACTGCTCGTTCTGGTCGTCGCCGACGACGATGAGCGCATCGAGCTTCGCGTCCGCGATCGACTGAGCGACACGGGCGATAGCGGCGTTGCACTGCGCGGCTCGCTGCTCGAGAACGGGTATCTCGATCTGCCGGGCGATGTCGGCGGGAGCCGAGGCGATGAGTTCGCCAAAGGTGCAGGGGCGGCCGTTCCGGTCGAGGAGCTTGCGGCCCTTGGCGTCGATCTCGGCGTGGCGCGGATAGTCCTCGGGCGGGCTCGCCAGCATCGGGCTATGGGAGGTGCCGACAGCAAGCACGAGCTGGGCCATGGGAGGGGTCCTGCGAGTTAGATGCGCGGCCGATGCCGGGATGTTCGGCGCGAAGATGCGGTGATAGCCGAACGATTGCAAGGCCGAGCTCGACAGGCCGTGCGCGGTCGGCTTCGCTCAGCTCAGGCGAGCGGGCGGGCGTAGGTGTCGCAGCGCTTGTGCCAACCGATGCGCCAGCGCTGGCTCGATGGGTGATTGCGGATGCGGCGGTCGAGAACGTATTTCGCCGCGCGTGAGAACTCGGCGAGCGTCGGCAGGCCCTCGGGCGTCGGCTTCATCTCCAACAGAAGGTGCTTGGTGCCCCAGCCTTCCTTGCGTCCGGTGGTGGCGTCGAAGCTCATCTCCTTCTCGCTGACGCCTTCGCCCTTGAAGTTCACATAGTCGATCAGCGGGTAGAGGTCGGGTGCGGAACGCACGATACGGTTGAGGTTCTCCAGGAGACGGCGCTTGTCGGCTGCATCGGGTAGCGTCGCGAGCATGCGAGGAATGGCGGCTTCGGTTCGGGCAAGGAGGAACTGCGCCTGCTGGGGAATGGTGGCGGCGAGGAAGCGGCGGAGGTCGGCCAGTTGGGGCTCGTTGAACTTGCGGTAGAACTCCGCCTTGTTGAGCCACGGGCACGGGGGGACTGGGCGCTTGTCCAACCACGGGGGCGGTTTGGCGCCAGTGTTTCGGATGAAGTCGACGAGCTGGGGGAAGCTCTCCTCGAACAGCGGATGGCCACCGGCTTTGAACCAGATCCAGTGGCCGATGCCGAGCGAGGGGAAATCCTCCGCGTCGTTCCAGGCGGTGAGGCCGTCTATGCTGCCGCCGCTTTCGTTGTGCCAGACTTGACGACCGACCTTGGCCGCAATTGCCGGCGAGATCGTCAGCGGCGGTATCGGCGGCAGTGATCCCGCCGTGCTTGTCGCGGGCCGAATTGCAGGCTTGGGAATGGGGGCCTGAGCTTGGGCTGACCGCGTTGTTCCCGGTGTTATCGTTACAGCAATGGCGATCACCGCCTGCCGCCGGCTGATGCACGTCAAGCGAGGCTACTCCTTGCGGGGATCGACGCGGTCGGCTTCGAGTGTGTAGCCAGCATCGGCAAGTCCGGTGAAGGAGGGGGCGGTCGACAGTTTCCCTGTAACGTAGACCGGCTCGAACAGGCCCTTCACTTTGACGCCCTTGGGTGCCTGCACGTAGACGATCTGGTTGGCTGGCGGGGGTGGAACGTGCACGCACGCGCCGACGAACGGCACGAGCAGGAACTCTTTGACGGTCGTCGCGTCGAAGTCGAGCGGCACGATGTAGCCGCTGAGCTGAACGGTTTTGCCGTTGAGAGATTCGACCACCGGGGCTGGCACGCTGGCCATCGATTTGCCGCCGCCGAGCCAGCGGCCTTCCGGGACTGCTTGCTCGTGCGTGGGGTTCAGCGGATCGACTGGAGCGCGGCCCGCGACGATAGAGCGGGGCGGTTTGGGCGGCGCGGGCGGCATCAGGTCTGCCCATTTGAGAACTTGCGGCGCCACTTGTGCCGCTACCGGAGGGCTGGCGGGCGGCAGCGTGAAGGCCAGCGCGCCGGCAATGGCCAGGACGGCGGCCAATCGTTTCGGGTGTCGCCGCTCGCCAAATTTATCCCAACACTGGAAAAGGAACATCGTTGCAACCTCATGTCCTGATCGTCATGCCGTCGGCGACCGACAGGCGGTAGGCACGTAGCGCAGGCAATAGACCTGCGAGAAGTCCAGCGAGCACGACAGCGCCCAGCATCTGCCACTCGTGCCAGTGCAACGCTTCGATGGTGAGATTGAGGCCGTAAAGGCGGTCCAACATCGGGCGAAGTATTGCCAGCGATAGATAGAGCATTGCCGTGCCTAGCGCTACGCCGGCGACAGTGAGGAAGCCGGCTTCGGCGGTCAACAAGCCTAGAATGGTCGAAGGCCGCGCGCCGACGGAGCGCAGGATCGCCATCTCGCGGCGGCGCTCATTGAGTGTCGTGAGGATCATCACGACCATGCCGATGAGAGCCGTGATCACCACCATGATCGAGACGGCGGTCAGTGCCGTCTCGGCGATGCTGACGAGGTCCCACAACTCTTGCAGGGCGACGCCGGGGATGATCGCGGACAACGGCTCGCGCGGGTACTCGTTGATCGCGCGTTGCAAGCGGAACGTGGCGAGCCGAGACTTCAAGCCGAGCATTGCAGCGGTTATCGCTTTGGGCTTCAAGTCGAGATTGCGCACGTCGTCTACCGAGACTGCCTCGCCGGGTTGGCGTGCGCCGCTCTGCCAGTCGACGTGGATTGCCTCGATCGCTTCGAGGCCGACGTGGACGGTGCGGTCGATCGGCGTTCCCGTCTTCTTCAGGATACCGGCGACGCGGAACGGCTTGTCGTCGTGTTCGACGAACGAAACGTCTCCGAGGCCGTGGGCGACAATCATCTTGTCGCCGAGCTTGTAGCCGAGCTTGGCTGCGACGTCGGCGCCGAGGACCGCGTCGAACAGATCGGCGAACGGTTGGCCCGAGGCGAATTCGAGGTTGTTGGTGCGGCGGTAGCGGTAGTGCTTGAAATAGTCGGGTGTGGTGCCGAGCACGCGGAAGCCGCGGTGGCTGTCGCCGAGCGAAAGTGGGACAGCCCAGGCGACTTCAGGCTGGCGGGCAATGTCTTCGTAGCTCGGCCAGGTGATGTTGTTGGTGGCGTTGCCGATCCGAAATACAGAGTAGAGCAGAAGCTGGATGGAGCCCGAGCGTGCGCCGACGATGATGTCGGTGCCTGATATGGTGTTGGCGAAACTCTCGCGCGCGCCGTTGCGCACTTTCTCGACGCCGAGCAGCAGCAACACGCTGAGCGCGATCGACGCGATGGTGAGCAGCGCCGTGACCCAGCGGTTCATCAGCGATTGCAGCGCGAGGCGGAGGACGATCATGTCGGAGCCTCTTCGCCAGATAGCACGCGGGCGATCTCGGTGAGATTGGCTACGCGGTCGAAGCGGGACGCCAGTGTCTCGTCGTGGCTGACCATCATGAGGGCGGCGCCGGCGATGTCGAGCTCGCTGAACAGGAGATCCAGGAAGGCGATCTGGCGATTGCGGTCCAGTGCCGATGTCGGCTCGTCGGCGATGACGAGATCGGGCCGCCCGATGAGGGCGCGGGCAGCGGCGACGCGCTGCTGCTGGCCGACGCTCAGGCTCGCTGCTGAACGTCCCTCGACCAGCGTTTGCTCGAGGCCGAGCCGGGTGAGGAGGCGCATCGCTTCCTGGCGTTCGCCGGTCTGGCCGCCTGCGCGTTTGCGGCGCTCTTTGGCAAAGCTCAGCGACAGCAGCACGTTGTCGACGACGGTGCCGTAGGGCAGCAGGTTGAACATCTGGAAGATGACGCCGAGATGCTCGGCACGGAAGCGGTCGCGGTGTGACGCGGACAGGCGGGCGATGTCGGTGCCGAGAATGGAAATGCGCCCCGTCTGCGGCGCGACGATGCCTGCTATCAGCGAGAGCAGTGTCGATTTACCGCTGCCGGATGGCCCGATCAGGAGCAGCTTTTCGCGTGGCTTGAGGGTGAAGCGCTCGACGGCGAGCCCGAAGCCCGAGCGGCCGGGCCAGCGGAATGAAACATTTGCCATCTCCAGTACGTCGGGCATGGACAACCTTGGTCGGTAGCGACGGGGCGGGTTGGTCGCGGGGCAGGGCCGCATGTCATCTGGTGAAGAAGAAGAACAGATTCTCTTGAGATTGCAGGATTTCGAATTTCCGTCCCGCGAGGGCCTGGAACATAGTGCTGCTCGTTGCTTTGCCCGGAATCAGCCAATCGTGGGTCTCGATGATGAGCAGATCGGTGCGGTCGAGCCATCCCAGGTTCGATCGAAACAGGTCGTATTCGCCGCCTTCGATGTCGATCTTGACGATGAGGTTGCTTGTCGCGGCGTGCTTCGCCATCACGTCATCGAGTGTGATGGTGGCGATCGTCGCAGGATCGTCTTTGTCGGTTTCGGCGTACTGGTATGCCCATTTTTCCGCACGCGGATCCTTGAGGGCCATTCGACCGGCCTTGTCGTGAACGGCGGCCTCGATGATCTCGATCCTGTCGAAGCGCGATGTGTTCTTAAGGGCGAGTTCCACGTTGTCGCGCGCCGGCTCGATGCCGACGATGGTCGCCTTGGGCAGAGCACGGGCGAAGAACAGGCAAGAGAGCCCGATGTTGCAGCCGCAGTCGATGACCAGGGGGGAGCCACCCGTGGAGATGGCACGGTCGTATTTCGATTTGATCCAGAGGTACTTCTTGGAAGCTGTCACATCGAGCAGTCCCGCCTTGAAGATCTGATCTAAGACGGCTGCATCGGTCGTGCCGTCGCGGGTATAGACTCGGCCGATGCCGGGGATGCCGGTCTCGCGAAGCGGAGGCGGTGTCTGCGGCGCACGTGGTGCCATGCGAGGTGCTCCGGTTCAGTTCGATGACGCGTTCGCGACGGGGGAGACGTCGAAGTGTGACGGTCGTGCGCCTGCGGCCCGGCGCGCGGCCATCTCGACGAACGCTGCTTCCATATGCCGGGTGAAGCGGGCCGTATCGAACAAGGGCGCGGTGGATCGGTTGTCGGCAAGCCGCTGCCTGAGGGCGGAAAGTCGTTCCGGGGAGTTGGCCAGCGCGATCGCTTGGCGCTCGTAGGCATCCATACCGGGCGTCACGAGGTCGTCGAGCGCAGAAGCGCGCAGGAGACTGGCGCCGACTCGCGACGCGAACGATCGCCCGGTAATCGTCAGCAGGGGCACGCCCATGAAGATGGCGTCTGCCGCGGTGGTGTGGCCGCCGTAGGGGAAGGTGTCCAGCATCAGGTCGGCCAAGGGGATGCGAGCCAGATGTTCCTGCGGCGGGACGCGTCCAGCGATGACGAGCCGCGAGGAGGGGATGGCGCGATCCTCGGCTGCTCGTAGGAGATTGCGGGCGGCCGCGGGGGTGTCGCTGTAGAGCCAGAGCACGGACCGGGGGGCCGCGGCGAGGATACGCGCCCAGGTGTCCAGCATGTCCGGTGTCAGCTTCTGCTGGCCGTTGAAGGAGCAGAGCACGACGGCATCTTCGGGGAGGCCGTGGTCGCGGCGCGTCTTGCCGCCTGCATCGGTCGTGCGTCTGGTATCGAGGGCCCAGTAGCTCTCCGGCAGCCGGACGATCGCTTCCCGATAGTGCGGCAAGGTTTCGTCCGGCACGACGACCGGGTCGGCGATGAGATAGTCGTAGGCGGGGCTGGCGAGCGTGCCCGGATAACCCATGTAATGGCAGACCAAAGGGGCGGGGCGCGCACCGATCACTCGTAACCGAGCGTTGGCGGTGTAGCCGGCGAGATCCACGAGGATGTCCAGCTCGTCGGCGCGCAGGCGCTTGATCAGAGCTTCGTCGCTGTGCTGGCGCACGTCGGCGAAGCGCTCGAAGGCTTTCTCCATGCGTCGGCGTTGGGGGCTGCCGTCGTCGTCGCCGTAGGAATAGCCGATGGCTTCGATGCGCTGGCGATCATGGCGTTCGATCATCTCGGCGATGACGGAGACCATGGGATGCTGGCGGAAATCGGCAGACAGGTAGCCGACGCGGAGCCGGTTGCGTGGCGCGCGCGATCTGGTGGCTGTGGCAGCCTCGGGGGGAACCGCCGGCTGGACCATGGCCTGCCAGTAGGCGGCCGTCGTCCGCCGGAGAAGTGCCGGATCATCAGTGACGTGCATCATCAGCAGCGGCTCGGCGAGCTGTCCGGCCGTTGCGAGTTGCACCAATCGTGTTTGGAGCGCATCGAGCCGGGACCAGTCGCAAAGCTTGCGCGCCATTTCGACGGCGCTGCTCAATGCCAGGCTGTTCTTCGGATCGAGTTCGACGGCGCGGTAGAAATGGGTTGCTGCTTCTTCCAAACTGCCGAGCTGGCGGCGGCAGTCGCCGAGCTTCTCGTGGATGTGGGGCAGGTCGGCTGCCGCGGCGGCGGCTTCCAACGCGTCGGCGGCATCGGCGGTGCGGCCGAGGCGGATAAGGGCCTGGCCGAGATTGTACTGGGCATCGGGTGACGCAGGTTTCTTTTGAACCGCGCGTTTGAGATGCTTCACGGCGAGGGCATCATCGCCGCGCATACCGTTCATTACGCCCAGTGCAAGATGCGCGTCGAACTGGTCCGGGGTTCGCCGCAGGACGTCTTTGAGCAAACGCTCGGCCGGCTTCAGCTTGCCTTGGCCGAGCATCGACATGGCTTCGCGCGCCAATTCTGCATCTGTCGGGGGAAGGCGATTAGCCATGCTCGTCGGGGTCCACTGGGGCAATTGCGCGGCAAGTTACTCTGGACCATGCCCAAGTCAAACCAGAGCAGTATTCGTTCATACGCGATCGCCGGTGGGCGATCGAATGACCGGATGAAACAGCTCTATTCTGCAGAATTCTGAGTATTTTTATCCGACCAGCGAATTGCGAGAGCGATTCCGTCTGGTCGGATGATGCTCTGGGCGGTGGCTTTGCAGGATCCAGCGCCGATCCGGACTTGGCGCGGCTTTCGGCGCTGCGGACGCGGCAACCGCGGTGATTTCTCTTGCCGGTTGGCAGTTCGGCCGTTCACCTTTCGTCGGATGGGCCGCTGGTGCCTTTTTGCGGCGCACCATATGCTCTATTCTCAGGCAGTACCCTAGAGATCCCAGAGTTTGGCCGCCGCTACATCAGGAGCGCCTCGCGCATGTCCAGTCAGCCCGCAACGCCACAGCGACGGATCACCGCGCCCGACATCGCCGCCAAGAAAGGCGTCGAGCCGATCGTGTCGTTGACCGCTTATCACACTCATACCGCTGCGCTGGCCGACAAGTACTGCGACTTCCTGCTGGTGGGCGATAGCCTGGGAATGGTGATGCACGGCTACGAAACGACGGTGCCGGTCCCGCTCGAGTTGATGATCATGCACGGCAAGGCCGTGGTTCGAGGGGCGCGGCGCGCGCTGGTCGTCGTCGACATGCCGTTCGGTTCCTACGAGGAAAGTCCGCCGGTGGCATTCCGGAATGCGGCGCGGGTCATGAAGGAGACGGATTGCGGCGCGGTGAAGCTCGAGGGGGGGAGGCGGATGGCTGAAACGATTCGCTACCTCGTGGACCGGGGCATTCCCGTGATGGCGCATATCGGGCTGACGCCGCAATCGATCAACGTTCTCGGCGGTTTCAAGGTGCAGGGGCGGACGGATGCACAATGGGCTGCGCTCGAGGCTGACGCCCAAGCGGTGGCCGAGGCGGGTGCATTCTCCGTTGTCCTGGAGGCCATTCCGGCCGCACTGGCAGAGCGAATCACGAAGTCGATCGCCATCCCGACAATCGGGATAGGCGCCTCCGCGGACTGTGACGGCCAGATCCTGGTCATGGAAGATATGCTTGGGTTGTCGCCCCGCGTGCCGAAATTTGTGAAGAAATACGGGTCGATAGGCGCGGCGATCGAGGGCGCGATCAGGGATTACGCGGGTGAGGTCAAGCAACGCAGTTTTCCCGCTCCGGAGCATACTTATGCCATGAGCGTGCCAGCACCCGGAAATACCAGTGCCGGGAACCCTCAAGGCCAGCCGCAAAAACGCCGGAAACAGGGCTCAACTGAGGGAGATTGATTTAGCACCGGGAGATGGGCAGGCTGGGGTGGTATGGTCGTTCATGGTGGCAGGTATGGGCGAAGTTGCTCGACGCGGACTTTGCTATTGGCTATTCGCTTGAGCTGAATTTTCTTCCTTTCCCGGAGACCACCACCAAATGACCATGGAACGCGACGCGCTGTTGCGTGAAGTCGACGATGAATTGCGACGCGATCAGTTCCAGAAGCTATGGGACGAGTACGGAACCTATTTCCTTGCGGCTGGCTTGGCTCTGCTGGTCGGCGTGGGGGGCTACAAATGGTGGGATGCCCGCCGAATTGCGGCGGCCGAACTCGCCGGCAGCCAATTCGAGCAGGCGCTGGAGTTCGTCGGGGCCGGCAACGAGGCGGAAGCCCAGAAGGTTCTGCGCACGATCGGTAGTTCGAGGGCGGCATATGGTGCGTTGGCGCAACTCGCGCTTGCAGGCCAGTCGGTCAAGGCGGGCAACACAGAAGCCGCAATCATTGCTTATGAATCGGCAGCGGCGAAAGCCGACGACAAGTTGATCAAGGATTTCGCCAGGTTGCAGAGTGTGTCGTTGAAAATCGATTCCTCCGACTTTACCGAGGTGCAGAATCGTCTCAACGATCTGATCGGTGACAAGAGCCCTTGGCGCTACATGGCTCGGGAACTCGTGGGTCTCTCCGCGATCCGTGCAGGGCGGCTGGACGATGCCCGCAACCTGCTGGCGCCGCTTGCCGCTGATCCTCGGGCCTCTGCTGCCGTACGGGAACGGGCCGGCTCTTTGATGAGCGTCGTCGTCGCTGCCGAGTTGGCGAAGTCTACGCCGTCGAAGGTCGAGTTCGAGAAGACTGATGTGTCTGACGCGCCGGCTCCTGCCGGCGATGTGCTGCCACCCAAAGCCGATGTGCCGCGACCCAAAGCGGCATCGCCCAAGGGGGGCGCGGCGAAAGGCAAGTGAGGGCCCAGATGGGGCGTGAGGATCAGCGGTCGGTGGGCTTGGGTGCAGATGTGCCCTGGACGCGCACGCGGCGTGTTGCGACGGTGCTGGGTGGTGTTTTGGCCAGTTTGGCCGCTGTCGCAATGGCTGGTTGTTCGTCATCCGAAGGGCTGTCGCTGCCGAAGGCGAGCGACCTCAATCCGTTCGCGAAAAAGGATGCGCCGCTTGCGGGCACGCGGGTGCCGATCATGGAAGCAACCGGCAGCATCTCGAATTCTCTTGCACCCGCAGACCGGCCTATCGTGCTGCCGCCGCCATCGGCCATCGATAGCTGGCCCCAGCCGGGTGGAAATCCCAACAATTCACCGGGGCATCCGTCGCTATCAGCGGCTCCCAAAGTTGCGTGGCGTGCCGATGCAGGTTCGGGTTCCAGCACCACGGGCAAGATTACGGCCAATCCGATCGTTTATGATGGGCGGGTCTACACGCTCGACGCCGGCGCCAGAGTTAGCGCTTTCGCCGTCAGCGGCGGCTCGACGGTGTGGCGCACGTCGCTTGTTCCGGAGAAAGAGAGCAAGGCCGGTAGTTTCTTCACGATCGGGTCCAATAGCACCGGTGGCGGCTACGGCGGTGGTGTCGCTGCCGACAACGGCCGGCTTTACGTCGCGACGGGATACGGCACGGTGTCGGCGCTCGATCCGAAGACGGGTAAAGTGCTGTGGACGAAGCTGCAGAATTCACCGATCCGCGCTGCACCGACGGCGGTCGGAGACCGCGTGTTCGTGATCACGACGGAAGGTAAGGTCGTCGCACTCTCGGGTGCCGACGGCAACGAGCTGTGGCAGGCACGTGGGCTCGGTGAGCAGGCGAGCTTGATCGGTAGCCCGAGCCCTGCCGTCGAAAACGATATGGTGGTGGCGCCCTTCCCCAGCGGCGAAGTTATCGGGATCAAGCTTGGGACGGGCGAGCAGGTTTGGAGCGAGTCTCTGACGCGGGCGAAGGGTGGTTCGGCCATGGGCGCGCTGAGCGATGCTGCGCGACCGGTCATAGATCGCGGTACCGTTTTCGCGACAGCGCATGGCGGCCGGACGGCTGCCGTCCAGTTGCGAACCGGGGAGCGGTTGTGGTCGGTGAACGTGTCGAGCACACAGGCGCCGTCAGTGATCGCGGACTACGTCTTTGTGGTCGACACGGCGGGCCAGCTATTGTGTCTCAACCGGCGTGACGGGCAGACACTGTGGACGGTTAAGCTTCCGGACAGCAACGTTTGGTCGGGTCCCACTCTCGCCGGCGGCCAGCTGTGGCTTGTGTCAGCGAAGGGCCTGATGGTCGGCGTCGACGCTTCCACCGGGCGGATTGCCAGTCAGGCAAGTGTGGGTGCTGCGACGTTCGTCTCGCCGATAGCTGCTGGCGGCAAGCTGTATGTGCTGACGGACAAGGCGCAGCTCGTCGCTTTCAACTGAGTCAGTGTTCAACTGAGCCAGTGCCAATTCGGCGGCATCACGTCTCCCCCGGGAGCGGAGAGTGAGAGCTAGGTATGGCCCGCAAGATCGCAGGACCGGAGATTGAACGGCTGATCCAGTTGCTGGGTCGGTTGCCCGGTCTTGGCCATCGTTCCGCGCGGAAGGCGGCTTTGGCACTCGTCAAGCGGCGTGACGAGCTACTTCTGCCGCTGGCTGCAGCCCTGGGGGATGCGGCCGAGAAGCTGCGAGAGTGTGGAAATTGCGGTAACATAGATACTCTCGATCCCTGCAGTATATGCCGCGACGAACGGCGGGATCGCTCGTTGATCGTCGTTGTCGAGGAAATCGGCGATCTGTGGGCGCTCGAACGCGCGGCAGTGATCAATTCGCGATATCATGTGCTGGGCGGACATCTGTCACCGCTCGACGGTATCGGCCCCGATCGGCTGAATATTCCCAAGCTGATCGAACGGGCGCGTGATCCCATCGTGTCTGAAGTCTTGCTTGCACTGTCGTCGACGGTGGAGGGAGCATCGACCGCGCATTATCTGCGGGAAGCACTTTCGAGCATCGAAGTATCGGTGTCAGAACTGGCGAAGGGCGTTCCGGTCGGCGGCGAGCTCGATTATCTCGACGAGGGAACTTTGTCGGCGGCGATCAAGTCGCGCCGGCGCATGTGAGGGCCTGCGGCAGCAGCGGTCTTGCGTGGTCGCTTCTGAGCTAGGTTCTGGGTGCCTGTTGCTCGCGGGAGAGCATGGTGCTGGTGGCGGCAAGCAGTGCTGCGGATGCGCCATAGATCAGAACAGGGGCAGCAATCGGCAGGAGGAAACCAGCAACGAGCGGGCCTGCACCGGCGCCGATGTCGCGCCACGTTGCTTGTGCGGCGAGCGCTCCGACGCGGGCATCTTGCCCAAACGTTTCGGCGACAACGGGGCCTGGCAACGGTTGCATCAGTGCTCGCAATACGATGGTCGCGATGTTGCCGACCCAAAGTATTGCCCCTTGTGCACCGAGCAGTGCGAGCGAGGCTGAAGATGCAAGAGAGAGCATCACCACCATTCGGCGTGCGCCGTGGCGCTGGGCCAGTTGGCCGCCGACGGGCGAGAAGACGATTTCAACTGCGTAGCGCAGCGCGAGCGCCGTACCGGCTGCGATGACGGCCCCTTTGGGAAGGTGGCTTGCTGCGAGCAGGGACAGCCCGAATACGAAGATCCCGTCGAGGGTGAGGCCTTGCGCGAATGACCACAGGTTCAGAGAACTCGGCCAGGCGAAGCGGGGCCCTTGCGGATGGAAAGCCTCCGGCACGGATGGCAGGCGCAGTGTAAACAGTGGCGCTATGCAGGCGGCAACACCGAGGATGAGAAAGACGACGCGGGGGCCGTACATATCGGCCACGATCGCGCCGCCCAGCAGGCCGAGCATAGGGCCAACGGCGACGATGCTGCGGGCGCGACCGGCGCGGCGTGACGCATTCTCCGTCGACGCGGTAGGGAGAGCCTGATTGGCGATATTGAGGGCTGCGAACGCCAGTCCCCACATCAGCCGGGCAACAAGCAGCACCCAGATCCCGGTACCGATCCAGTAGCCGAGCGTGGATAATGCCGCGGCGATCGTTGCTATGAAGCAGGCGGTCCGCGGGCCTCGAGTTGCGTAGAAATGAGCGACCCAGCCGTAGCCGGCGATACGGACGAGGCGATTGGCGGCGAGCAGGAAGCCTGCTTCTGGGAGTGTTACGCCGAAGTTGGCCGCGTAGAGCGGCAAAAGCAGATAGATCGTGGCGTCGCCGGGAAGCGCGAATGCCATGGCGAGAGCTGCACGGCGTGAGGCTTGGTCGGCGTCGGCTGCCGTCATAGAGCAGCCGCGCGCGTGATGCAGTGCAAATGCCAGACGGAGATGCCGAACACGATCACCGCACCGGTCTGGTGGGCGATGCCGAGTGACAGGGGCACGACTGCAAGCAGTGTCCAGATGCCGATAGCGGCCTGGGCGATGACTGCGGCGAGGAGAGCCCATGCGGAGGCTGAGATGAGTGCATCGTCGGCGATACGTTGAACCGACCACGCATGCCACGCCGCCACGACCAATACGAAGTAGGCCATGTTGCGGTGATTGAATTGCACCATCGTGATGTTCTCGAAGAAGTTCGCATACCAGGGCGAGTTCGTGAAAAGCCCCGATGGGACGAGCTTCCCGTCCATAAGGGGCCAGGTATTATAGGTGAGCCCCGCTTTCAGGCCGGCAACCAGTGCGCCGAGCAGGATCTGTGCGAACACCAACGCCACGAGAATTCGGGCCAGCCGCTTCAGATGGGGTGTCATGGTATCAAGCGTGACGGAACGCTTGCGACGTTGCGTCATGCCGAGGGCCGTCCATACCAGCAGACCGAAGATCAGGATTGCGAGGCCCAGATGGGCTGCTAGGCGATACTGGCTCACGGACGTTCGTTCGGTCAGGCCCGACATCACCATGTACCAGCCCATGCCGCCTTGCAGCGCGCCCAGGGCGAGGAGGCCGGCCAGATGGCGGCCGAGGCGTCCGGAGATCGCGCCGCGCCAGCAGAACCAGGCTAGCGGCAGGGCGAAGGCAAGTCCAATCACGCGACCGAGAAGGCGATGGCCCCACTCCCACCAGAAGATCGACTTGAACTCGGCGAGGCTCATGCCCTTGTTGATCTGGTGGTACTGGGGGATCTCTTTGTATTTCGCGAACGCGTCGTGCCAGTCGGTATCGGATAGCGGTGGCAGCGCGCCCATGATGGGACGCCATTCCGTGATCGAGAGGCCCGACCCGGTCAATCTCGTTGCACCGCCGACACCGACCATGACGAGGACCAGCAGGGCGACGATCCACAGCCACGCTTGAACGGCGCTCTGACCCTGAACGGGAACGGCATTGGTCGAATTGGGAGCCAATGAGTAGAGCATGCGCGTTTCACCCACTGTCGATCGTGCCGCTCGACGTGCTAGAGCATCACGCGACCGGAGGGAATCGCTCTGGCGATTCGCCGGTCGCATAAAGATGCTCAAGAATCATGAGGCTAGAGCCGTTCCATCCGATCATTCGATCGCCCGTGGCGACCGCTTATGAACGAGT
>CANJPN010000114.1 GCA_947475855.1 Bradyrhizobiaceae bacterium | reverse complement strand
GCCTTCACGCCATCCTTCGTCGGCCAGGCGGCCGAGCCCGACGCGAGCGGATCCATCAGATGCAGGCCGAACCGCTCACCGAATTGATTGACGCCGCCGAGGTTGAACGTCGCCATTACACCGGCGCTCAATCCCTGCGCGCGTGCGTGATAGGGCTCCGAGCACAGCAGCATCTTGTTGAGCGCGAGCATGGTCGCGTTCGCCGTGACCCAAATCGCCTCCACGGTTGCCGAGCCCACCGGGGCTGGATGCTTGGCGGTGCAGATGAGCCCATCCGGCGCGATGATCTCGATCGGCGAGAGCGCGCCCTGGTTCCACTGCATGTCCCACGCGAGCGTCGGGAGCACCGAGCCGCACACCGCGCCGACGAGACCAACGCGGGTGCAATTGATGAAACCCGGAGCCTGGTTGCTGCACCCCGAGAAATCGAGCGTCAGGGTGTCGGCGCGCTTGCTCGCCTTGCAATGGAATTTATAGAGCGTGTTGGCGTGGCCGTCGTGCTCGAGAAAGTCGAGCCCGTGGAACTCGCCATCTGGGAGCTCCGCCAAACGTGCACGCATCTTCTGCTCGGATGATGCGATCATCCGCCGGATCGCTTCTTTCAGGGCTGCTGCGCCATAGCGTGCAACGAGCTCGGCAACGCGCGCGCGGGCCACCGTCAGTGTCGCCATGAACGCGCGGATGTCGAGACCGAGGGGGCCGGGAAGCCGCGATGCCGTCACGATCATCTCGAGCACGTCTTCGCGCAGCTCGCCACGGTCGACGAGTTTCACGCAAGGAACGCGCATTCCCTCCTGGAACACCTCGCGCGCCCGCGGCGACCAGCTCGCGAAGTCCATCCCGCCCACATCGGTTTCGTGCGCCTCGACGCCGGCCCACATGATGATCTCGCCGTCCGCGAAAATCGGTCCGACGAGCTGCACGTCGTTCTGATGCAGCGCGGCGACGTACGGATCGTTGCCGAGGAACATATCGCCGTCGCGGATCGCGGCCGGCGCTCCATCGCGGGCAGCGAACGACGAGCGCTTTGTGATGTGCTGGACGAACTGGCTGCATACCGGCGCGTGGTAGGCGACCTGGAACCCCATCGACACCACGGAGCCGTCGGGCTGAAACAGACCGGTGAAGAAATCCGAGGCTTCGGTAACCGTTGGCGAACCTGAAACCGACTGCAGCGCGATCCGCATTTCCTCGGTGATCGCGACGAGGCGATTCCGGATCACCTCGAAGTGAACGGCCCCCAAGCCCGCAGCATCCGTGGCCTCGCTCATGACTTGAACCTCACGTGCAGATTGCCGAGTTTGTCAGCGGAGACACGCGCGAGAGGCGGAACGACGACGCTCTGACCGGTGAACTCGATTATGCATGGGCCGGCCGCGCTCCAGCCTTCGGACGGCACGGTCGTGTGCCAGACCGCGCAGTCATGAGATTCCGCGGAGTCGTCGAAGAAGACCCGACGCGCCCTTCCTGCACGCGGCTGGTCGCCCCGGCTCGCGAGTGCCGGAGGTGGCAGCGCACCTACGCCGACCGCGCGCACCGACAGAATCTCATAACCGGCCTTTGCATAAGTCGCGGTCGCCCCGAACAAACTCGCGTAGTGACGCTGGAAAGCTTCAACCAGCGCACGGAACTCTGGTTCTGCGAACGAGCCGCCGTCTAGCTGAACGTCGAGATGGTGCGTTTGGCCGAGATAGCGGATCGCGGCAAAGCAATCGACGCGGATCGACGTGCGCGCGGCGCCGGCGAGGTGACGGGAAACATCTGCTGCCGCATCGCGGATGCCCCGCTCGATCAGAGATGCTTCCTCGGCTGAAATCGTGCGACTGCCCTGGACCCGGACATACGTCGCGCGCTCGGTGTTGAACTGAAAATCAGAAACCGCCGTGCCGAGCGCTGAAAGCGCGGTGGCTGCGGCAGGCACCACGAAACCACCGAGCCCGAGATCGGCCGCGAGCGCCCAGGCGTGGCTTGGTCCAGCGCCGCCGTTGGCGAACAGGGTGAACGCCTTGGGATCGTATCCGCGCTCGACGGTCATCCGGCGCAGCAGATCCGCCATCCGGCTGTCGAGAATGGTGCGAATTCCCCACGCGGCTTGCTCGACGCTCATGCCGAGCGGCTTGGCGATCCGCGTCTCGATCGCGTTGCGTGCCGAGACTATGTCGAGCTTCAGCCGGCCACCGATGAAGTTATCCGCGTCGAGAACGCCCAGGACGAGATCGGCATCGGTCGCGGTCGGTTCGGTTCCCCCTCGGCCGTAGCATGCCGGGCCGGGCGATGATCCCGCGCTTTTTGGCCCGACGCGCAATTCGCCGCCGGTATCGATCCACGCGATGCTGCCACCCCCGGCACCGATCGAATCGACATCGATCGAATGCACCCGCAGGTCGGCGCCCGCTATCGACAGATCTGCGCGCATGATCGGCGCGCCGTCGACGATGACACCGACGTCGAAGCTCGTGCCGCCGATGTCGGTCGAAAGAATGTTGCGAATACCGACAGCCGCGCCGATGGCCTGGGCGCCCTTTACGCAACCGGCCGGTCCGGAGAACAGCGCGAATACCGGCCGGTCGTTGAGCGCAGCCGTCGGCAGCACGCCGCCTGCGCACGTCATCATCAACACGGGCACCTTGAGCCCCGCCACCTGCAATCGCTCTTCCAGCCGGTTGAGATAGCCACCGGCGATCGGGCCAAGCGCAGCGTTTGCAGCGGTCGTCGACATGCGCGCGTATTCGCCGACATTCGGACTGACTTCGTGGCTCATGCTCACATACGCCGCCGGAAGCTCCTCGGCCACGATCTCTCGCAAGCGCTTTTCATGCCCGGCGTTCACGGTCGAAAACAGCGTGCAGATCGCAACGGCTTCTATCCCGTGGGTGGAAAGTGCACGTACAGCGGCGCGCGCTTGCGCCTCGTCGAGCGGCCTCACCACACGACCGTTCACATCGATCCGCTCGTCGATCTCGACGATGCGGCTGCGCGGCACCAGCGGTGGATGGCGGTTGCGCAGGAAGCTATCGGTGTACTCGTGCTCATTGAGCCCGGTCGACTGACGGGTTAGACGCCCGATCTCCAGCGTATCAGCGAAGCCACGCGTGGTCAGGATCGCGGTGCGCGCGCCCGTTCCCGTCAGAAGGGCATTGAGGCCGACGGTGGTTCCATGTCCGAAACGCTCGATTTTGGCGCAGAACTGCTCAATTGTGAGCCCCACGCTTTCCGCGGCGAGCATCACGGCGTCGAGCACGCCGGTTTGCACGTCTTTCGTGGTCGGCGTCTTGAAGACGCGCGTCGTGCCGCTCTCGTCTGCGAACCAGAGGTCCGTGAACGTGCCGCCGACATCGGTTCCAACGAAGAAGCCCAAGGCCGTCATCCCCCGAAAGTTGGCAACCGCCGAATGCTCGGATGATCAAGAAATTGATTGCAGGCATTTATGAGCATGCTCATTTTGTTGTCAAGCGCGTCGGTTTGGGGCAGAAGTGCTCCGATATCGAAGATGTATGCCCCGCAATTTCGGACGAAGGGAGACCATCAGTGCACACGGCAACCCTTCGGTCCGGGCTTCGGGAACGCAACAAGCTCGAGAAAGTCCGCCGCATCAAACAGGCGGCAAGCGAGCTGTTCATCGAGAAGGGCTTCGATGACGCGACGACGCGCGAGATCGCGGCTCGCGCCGACGTCGGCATGGGCACGCTGTTTCTTTACGCGGACAACAAGCGCGACCTGCTGTTTCTCATCGCGAACGATGAGCTTGCCGCAATCATCGACAAGGCGGTGGGAGCTTTCCGCACGGACAAGTCGGTGCTGAAAAGCCTCATCGGTGCGTTCGCGCCAATCTATACCTACTTCGGTACGCAACCCGCTCTCTCACGAATTACGCTGAGGGAGATGACATTCTACGACAGCGGCCGGCAGGCGAAGCGCTTCCACGCTTCGCGCGAGCGGTTGATAGGTTTGCTCACGCGCATCATCGAGGCAGGACAGGGGCGCGGCGACATAACACGAGCCGAGCGGGCCGAGTTCATCGGCTGGATCGCCTTCTGCATTTATCAGGTCGAGTTGCGCCGTTGGCTGACATCCGAGAATCCCGACCTGACCTCCGGTATCAAGCGCCTCGAAAGAGCTTTGAAACTCTACCTGGCAGGCGCGGGAACATCGAAGCCGGGGCACGTGGCCGGGAACCATCCGGGAAAACGCCGCCGACAGATCACTCCGGTATCTTGATGCCTGCGTCGCGGACGACCTGCCGCCAAAGATCGGTCTGTGATTGCATCTGTTCGCTGAGTTGCGCGCCGTCGCCGCCAGCCGGTAGTGCTCCCATTTTGGCAAATGCGGCCCGGACATCTGGAAGTGCCAGCACCTTGTTTGCTGCCCCGTTCAGGCGACCGATGGCTTCGGCGGGCGTTCCCGCCTTTACCGCCAGGGCGAACCAATCTTCGACGGATAGTGCGGGAAAGCCAGCCTCCACGACGGTGGGGACGCTCTTGATGAGATCAAGCCGTGCCGGAGCTGTCACGGCAAGCGCGCGCAACTTCCCGGCTTCGACGAGTTCCACGGCCGAGAGCACATTGAGAAAGCAGAACTGGTTCACACCGGCCAGCAGGTCAGGCACTTGATTGGATCGAGCATACGGCACATGCACGGCTTTGACGTCGGTCTTGAGTTTGAAGAGCTCGCCGATCAGATGGGCCGGTGTCCCATAGCCACCCGATGAGAAACTCATTTTGTCGGGCCGGTCTTTCAATACGCCAACCAGCTCGGAAACCGATGCCGCGTGAACCGAGGGATGCACGACGAGTACATTGTAGGATGTGGAAATCTTGATGACGGGAACAAGGTCTTTTGCGAAATCGAGCTTCAGATTGGGCATCAGCGAGGGCGCCGTCGTAATCGGCATGCTGTAGACCAGCACGGAATGGCCATCCGGCTCGCCGCGTGCGATCTCGACGGCAGCCAAGGTCTGCAACGCGCCTGGCCGGTTCTCCACGACGATGTTCCACCCCTCGCTTATCGTCAGTGCCGAAGAGATCAAGCGCGCAACGATGTCGGGGGCGCCCCCGGGAACCGCTGACACGACCAAGCGGATTGGTTTGCTCGGATATCCCTGCGCGTTTGCTGGCCGTGCAAGCGCGGCTGCCAGGAGGGCGGCGACCGCGGCCATTAAGCAGAGCAGAACTTGCCGTACCATAGCAGTCGCCATCATCCCCCCCGAATGTGAACTCTGATTTTGGGCCGGCTGTTCGGCCGTAGTCGTATCGCCCGGCCCACTGCAGGGTCATGATCTCGGTCGCCGTAACGAGCGACTAAGCCTGTTGCAATCGACTGCGACAACGGTTTTAGTCTCGCGCGAAACTCGCAGGGAGGAACCGGATGGTCAAGCAGATCAGGCGCATCGTCGCTGGCAACGACAGTACCGGGCGGGCAGTTGCCTTGAGTGACGGCCCTTCACCGGATGTCAGGCTTGATCCGGCCCGGCCTGGGTTCGCCTCGACCCGTCTTTGGGTGACGGATACGACCCCTGCCCGTGCCAAGGGATTGCGCGAGACCGTGAACCTTCCTCCGAGTCTCGATCCCCCGCCGCGTGGATCCGTATGTCGTGTTGTCGAGTACCCTCCTGAAGCCGGTTACATCGAAAAGATCACGACGGAGAATGTGAAATCCTATTTCACTTCTATGGGATCGCCGGCGGCAGCGACGGCCAGAAACGGTTTGCCGCACCCCTACATGCAGCGGACGGCGAGCCTCGACTTCTGCTGGGTCATCGAGGGGGAGATCACACTCGTGCTCGACACGGGTGAAGTTGATGTCAAGGAAGGTGAAGCGGTCATCCAGCTTGGAACCAATCATGCCTGGGCCAACCGGTCCGGAAAGCCTTGCATCATCCTGATCAACCAGCACGGAGGCATGCTCGACGGGACTCCGGGTCAGTTCCCGGGTGCGGACACGCCGCCGTCCGCCACCTATAAGCCGCTCGCGGGAGACTATCGCCGCTTTCGCCGCCTCGTCACAGGCCAGAACGCGGAGGGTCGGTCCTGCGTGTTTTCCGACGGGACCATGCCGAACATGTTTCCACGCGCTACCGGCGCTGTGTTCAGCGAGGCCTGGACGATCGACAGCATGCCGATTGATCTCAGGGCAAATCGCGATGGCGGCTATCCCGGTCGTCCCTTGAGCCATTCGCCGCCGCCGAATGGCGCTCACTGGCGCATCGCCTACACGCCGACCAGTCACGTTCTACCCGAAAGCATCAAGGCCAAGGAGTTGGCCGAGCTTCAGGCGATGAACCGCACCGGAGGCACCGAGCGCATGGAAGGCGGGCGTCACTGGAGCATGCATCGCACACCGTCGGTAGACTATGCTGTATGTCTGGAAGGCGAGCGCTTTCTGGTGCTCGAGGACAGCGACGTACTGATCCGCAAGGGCGATGTCGTTATCCAGTTGGGCAACTGGCACTCCTGGGACAATCGATCGGGCAAGCCCGGAATGATGAGCTACGTCATGATCGATGGCGAGTACGCAGACGGAACCCGTCCGAAAAAGTGAATTACGGCTTGCTTCTCCCGCCGCCGCACGAGCCTGCGTTGGCGTGCATGCATCGGCGGGATGAAAGCACGGATTGCCAAGTACAATTCATGACGCAGGGGAGAACAGGGAATGAGGCTGAGGTTGTGCGCCCCCGAAACGGCAGCCGCGTTGTGCACCTTGGCGATCGCATACGGAAGTGTGCCGGCAGCGGCAGATCCGGTTGCAGACTTCTATGCCGGTAAGTTGCTCAGGCTGTACGTCAGCGCGGTGGCGGGCGGCGGTTATGACAACATCGCTCGTGCTTTCGTCCGACACTATTCAAAACACGTTCCGGGTAAACCCAATGCCCAGGTCATGAATATGCCGGGCGGCGGCGGCATTGTGATGAGCAACTGGGCCTACAACATAGCACCCAAGGACGGCACGGTGCTCGCCATGCCGAACCTGAGCATGGTGATGAACCAGGTCATCTATCCATCGACCGTCAAATACGACGCCACGAAATTTCATTGGATCGGCAACATCGAGCCGCAGGTGATGTCGATCTTTACGTGGCACACTTCGCAGACTCGGACGATCGAGCAGGCGATGGCGCGTGTGACGCCGATGGCAGCGTCCACTCACGGCTCCCCCTTGCAGCAGATTCTCAGCCTCTCGAATCTGACGCTCGGAACGAAGTTCCAGATCGCGCTCGGGTACAACGACACGCGCGTCGTGGCGATCGAGCGAGGAGAGGTCGACGGGAGCGTGTCGAGCCTGCAGAATTTCCAGGTTCTCGCTCCGCACTGGATGGAGAATGGCGCGAAGCTGCTGAACATCCTGGTCATCAACTCCGACAAGCGCCTGCCGAAATACCCGAACGTGCCGACCATGCTGGAGCTGGCCAGGACGGCCGAGCACAAGGCGATGCTCGAATTCATGATGCTGCAGGGGCTGACTGGACGGGCGATCTTCACGCCGCCGGATGTTCCAGCCGATCGCCTGGCAGCGTTGCGTGCCGCGTTCGATACGACCATGAAAGATGCAGAATTCCTTGCCGACATGAAGCGTCTCAAGGTCGAGGTCGAGACCAATACGGGCGACGAGGTCGCCGCCAGCGTGCGGCGCGTCGTCAGCACATCGCCGGAAATCGCAGCCAAGATCCTGAAGGCCATCGAGTGACGACCGGTCGCCGGGGCCATTTTTACTGACGGAGTTGCTCTCATGAACGTAGCCCAAGCCATCAGCCGGGCGCTGGTGTCAGAAGGAATAACCCTTGCCGCCGGCATGTCGGGCCAGCAGATCGGACTTTTGCTCGACGCGATCGCCAACTGCGGCGAGATCCAACTGATGTATGCGCGCCAGGAACGGGTGGCCTTCGACATTGCGGACGGCTTTGCGCGTGCTTGCGGGAAACCGGCCGTCGTCTTCACGGACTCGGGGCCGGCGGCGGCCAATCTCATGGCCGGCCTCGTCAACAGCTGGGGAGACTCGATCCCCGTGCTGTTCTTCTGCGGCCACAATAATCGCGTCGAGACTTCGAGCCGGCAGACGAAAGAGATCCCGCTCATTGATCTGTTCCGGCCAGTGAGCAAGTGGACGGCGCTGCTGAATGATCCAGCGCAGACGAACGAAATCCTGCGGCGCGCCTTCATGCACCTGCGCACGGGGCGCCCGGGTCCGGTCGTCATCGGACTTCCGTTCGATGTCTCCGGCATGGACGTCGGCAATTTCGAATACGCGCCGGTCAACGCCCATCCTCGTCCGCGCAGTGGTGCCGATCCCGAGGCGGTCTCAGCGGCAATCGACCTGATCGCGGGAGCCAAGAGGCCGTACGTTTACGTGGGCGCCGGTGCGCTATTCTCCGAAGCGTCCGACGACCTCGTGCATCTTGCGGAGATGCTGACGCTGCCGGTCGCTACCACTTTGAACGGCAAGAGCGCGTTTCCAGAGCACCACGAACTGGCCCTGGGCATCGGTGGTTTCGGGCGCGCGTCGTATGGTTCGATTGCTGCGACGACACTTGCCGAGAAGGCAGATGTGATCGTGACGGTGGGCTGCGGTTTCCGCCGCCATGCCACGCTTGTCCGGCCGGGGCCGAGCGTGAAGCATATCCAGATCGAGGTCGATCCGGCCGAGCTCAATCGCGATCACCTCGCCGATGTCGCCATGCTGGGCGATGCCCGCATCGTGCTGCGCCAACTGTGTGAGGCCGCGAAGGCGAAACTCCCCGCAGCCCGGCTGAAACCGGTCAAGGAGCGTTTGAAGGAGGTCAAGGATCTCAAGGCGCGCTGGGACGACCTTTGCAAGCCGCTGCTGCAATCGGAGGAAACGCCGGTCAACCCGTTCCGGGTGACGCACGAGCTGACAAAGCTGGTCGACCCGGCCGACACGATCGTGCTGCACGACGCAGGCTCTGTGCGCGGCTCTACCTCGCAGCACTACGTCGCAACTCATCCTCGTTCGTTTCTCGGCTTCGGCGTTCAGAGCGCGATGGGCTGGACGGTCGGCGCTGCGATGGGCGCCAAGAAAGCGCATCCCTCGAAACTGGTTGTCGCCGTGGTCGGCGAGGAGGCGTTCAACGAGACCGCCATGGACGTGGAGACGTCGATCCGCAACGACGCGCCGGTGCTGTATATCGTGAAGAACAATCGCCGCTTCGTGGATACGGACGGCGGCAAGAGCCAGCGCCTTGCCTACACCCGCTTCCACAAAGGCGTTGCCATCGGTCCGCTCGCGACAGCCCTGGGAGCGAAGGCCTACAGGATCGAGAAGCCCGGCGATCTCGCAAAGACCCTGAAAGCCGCCATTGCCGACGTGAACGGCGGCCAGACCGCCGTCGTCGAGATCTTGACCGCGCGCGTCAACGGCAGCTTGCACCGGCTTTGGGATCCGGCCGCCGCTGGCGCCAAAGGCGGAGGGGACTAGCAGTTCGCGATGAGGCCGGCCCCCTGTAGGGCAGGCCTCGTCGCGGTCAGAAAACGCCGTCGTGCGACGAGAAGATCACGAGACACGGCTTGTCCGACCGGTTGCTCCAGGCATGATTGGTGCCGCGCTGGACGACCGTGTCGCCCTCCTTCAACCGAACCTCCTCGGTGTCGAGAACGAGTGTGATCTCGCCTTCGAGTATGTAGCAGAAATCGAGCGATCTGGTTTTCTGCATGTAGGGGTGCGCGGCGCCCTTGCCGCCCGTCGAAGCACCCGGCGATCCCATCGACGCGAAATAGGTCTGCACGTCCTGCGCTCGGATCTTCTTGATGTATCCAGCCTCCGGGGGAAATTCCACGACACGGCACACCGAGCCATTGGCGGGCGGCTCGATCGTATGGGGCAGATGCAGGGTTTCCTTGATGCCCTTCACGCGGCCCGGTGTCGTGTCCTGAACCCATAACCGTGTCGACGCAAATCCCGGGCGCACTGGGTCTAGCCGCACATCGGGTGACGGCGCAAAGCTGTGCGCGACGGCCTTGCCGGTGCTGTCCTCGCCGGCAACCACGCGGCGGATCGGCTTCACCATTTCAATATCTCCTGGCATCTCGAACGAATGAAATCGGGCACATCGGGCTTTCGGTGGCTTCTCAGTCGTAGGTAGCGCCGATCATCACATAACCCATGACGCTGTCGTCGATCGGGTTGCTCCAGGCATGGTAGTTGCCGAGCTCGATCACGAAGTCGCCCTTGCTGAGCGCGATCTCCTGCTCGTCGAGCACGAGCGTCCGATGCCCAGATGCGACGAAGCCATAGTCGATCGAGCGCGTCTTGTGCACGATGGAACGGCCCGCCTGCCGCCCGCCCTTGTCGCCCTTGCCGGTAACCGGATCGTAGTGTTCCTCGTGCAGTGGGATCGCCGTGGGATCCTTGGCCGGGTCATAGCCATCGGGAATGCGCAGCGAACGCACGAAGCGGAGATAGCCCCCGCGTGTCGGCGGGTCGTGCGTGAACGGCGGCAGGCCCTCATCTTTCGAGCCGGACAGGTTCACCGGAACATTCTGGAAGCACCACATCTCCGTCATGCCGCCGCCGGGGCGCGTCGGATCGGGCTTCGTATTCACCGCATCGCTGTCATAGAGCACGCATGAGCGGCCCTGGGCGTCCACGCCGGTTACGACGCGTCTCATCGGTTTGAGCTTATCTGCCAAGGCCGTCTCTCCTCTCCGTGATGGTGACGTTATCGAAAGTTGCAGGCAGTCATTGGGCATCTGGATCATTTGAACGCTTCGAGCGTCATGCTCACGATACGCGGAGGCGTCGCCAGGAGTTTGGTGACGGCGGCCTGCACGTCCTCCCCACGGCTCGCCCCGAGCTCGATTTTCAATCGTCCGAGATCCGCGATGAAGTCTCTATCCGCCACCGCCCTGTCGAAGGCGCGCCGTAACGCCTCAACGCGGTCGGGCGGTGTGTCCTGCGTCGTGAATATCGCCCGGCCGGTCGCTGATTGAAGTCTGGTGAACTCCAGCATCTGCTTGTGGTCGGCGTTGGAGGTCAACTCCATCAGCGTCGGCACATCCGGGAACCTCGCGACGCGCTTGTCCGAGTGAACCGCCAGCACGTTGATCAATGGCGGGTTGCTGGAAAGCCAGTGCGGTGCCATCGCCGTGAAGTTCTCCAGCGTCGATGCGCTGCCCTCGACCTCACCGCGCTCGATCGCGATGACACGGCCCTGGGTGTAGCCGAGGATGACCTTGAACTTGGTCCCTATCGCGGTGTTGGCCAATGTGGCCAGCTGATAGATGATCGAGTTCTTGCCGGTTCCAGCCAGGGTGGTCTCCCGCTCTCTGGCGTCTTTGATGGTCTTGGTCGCCGATGAGTGCCAAGTGAAGATGGCGCCCGTTGCTTCCTCCAGATTGCCGATCCAGTTCAGCTTGGCGGCGTCGTAACGCACACTCTCCGGCAGGATCAGCTGATTGATCGGCAGCGTCGTCAATGGCATCGCGATGACGGAGCCATCCTTGGGCGCGATGTTGTACGCCCAGTTGGCCATGGTCAGTCCGCCGCCGCCGGGCATGTTCACCACGACGATGCCGGGCTTTCCCGGCACATGAACATTGAAGTATCTCGCGAAGCTCCGCGCGACCAGGTCGAAGCCGCCGCCGGGCTCACTGCTGACCACCAACCTGACCGTCTTGCCGGCGTAGAAATCCGCCACCGGTTCAGCCGACGCGACAGCGGGGGCGAAAGCCAGCGCGACCGCAAACAGTCGCGCCGTGCAGCCGAGCCTGGCTGTGATCGCCGTCATGTCGTTTCCCCCGACACAGCTTTGACGGCCGACGTCCTCCAGCCGCGGTTTCTGACACGCATGCTACTCAGCCCGCGGCGCGCTGGTCAATGGAGGCGCCGACGAGCCACGGCTTGCCCACGCATGTTGGATTGGGCAGTAAACCAGCGCACCGGTGTCCGGAAAGCGAGATGCGAGTGGGCAAATATGATAAATATCCGGGAGGACCAGATGAGATAGCTGCTGCGCAGGACAATCGCCATCTTCGCGGTGATCGCAGGAACGCTGCTGCTGCACATGCCTCCCGTCGCGGCGCAGCCGGCTGCACCGGGACGATTGGTATATCCCTTTGTTCCCGGGGGCCCGGCGACGCGATTGCTCGCATCGTAGCTGAGCGGTTGCAAGCCGCACTCGGTGAGCCGTTTGTCGTCGAGAACCGAGCCGGCGCTTCCGGACGCATCGGTGTGCAGGTGGTCATCAACGCGGCTGGCGACGGCAAGACCCTTCTGATTGTGCCGATCGCGCCTATTTGCGTGCTGCCGCACGTCTATCCGGCGCTGGGCTACGATCCGTTCAAGGACCTGGCACCGGTATCCCAGCTCGCGACGTTCGACTTCAAACTGGCAGTAGGGGCTCAGGTGCCCGTCAGTTCGCTGCGGGGGCTGATCGAATGGGTTCGCCAGGACGCTGCACGCGCGGCCTACGCGTCACCCGTGCCCGGTGCGCTCCCACATTTCTTCGGCGCGATGTTCAGCGCTGCTGCCGATCTGAAACTGCGGCATGTGAGTTATCGGGGTGCGGCGGCTGCGACTACCGACGTCGTGGCAGGTGCCGTACCCATCCTGGTGAACAATTCCGGGGAAGTGATCGAACTGCGCAAGAACGGGAAAGTTCGCATTCTCGCGACGTCAGGCAAGGCGCGTTCGTCAACGACAGCAGAGATTTCCACTTTCACCGAAGCTGGGTACGCCATCTCAGGCGATAGCTGGTTCGCGCTCTACGCTCCCGCCGCAACGCCCAAGCCGACCGTCGACCGGGTCAACGCCATTGTCGTAGCAGGGCTGCAAGAGCCTGGGATCAAGCAGCGCATAACCTCGTTCGGGGGCGTTCCGACCGGTACATCCCCGGAGCGCTTGGCTCAGATACAAGCCGCTGACTTTGCGAAGTGGGGTCCCGTGATAAAGGCGTCAGGCTTCAAACCCGAGAACTGAGAAAAATTATCCGGGCCTGTAAAGCGTGATCTACGCTCGGACAGGGGCGGCGGCTTCTGGAACCAAGGCCAACCCAACCCGTCGATCTGTATCAGAGGAACTTCACGCTACCAGTGCCGATATCGTGCATGGCGGCAGCAATAACGAGCTGTTTCTGGGCAACCAGGTCCCTCAGAATTTCGCTTCTGTCGGTCAGCTTCTTGGCGGCGAGCACTGCATTCGTGTCCGCCACAGCTTGCACGAGCTTCTTGTTCTTCGAAGACCGCTCGCCTTCGACCGCCCGTGATGCTTCGAGCGATGGATTGAAATTCTCCAGCATCTTGGTCAGCAATCCAAGTTTCGCGCCATCGACAGCTCCCTTGATCGCTCCGCACTCGGTATGCCCGAGAACGACGATCGCCTTGGCACCGGCGAGCTTCGTTGCGAACTCCAAGCTGCCGATGATGTCGTCGTTCACGAAGTTGCCGGCGACCCGAGCGACGAAGACGTCGCCGATCCTCTGGTCGAAGACGAGTTCCGGCGGAACGCGGCTGTCTATGCAGCCGACGACGACGGCAAACGGGGATTGTCCATTCGACGTGGCACGGACTTGTGCCAGCAGATCGCAATTGACGGTTTTGCCGGCGGCAAATCGCGCATTGCCGTCCTTGAGCAACTGAAGCGCGCTTTCGGGCGTCGTGGCTTTCTGTCGATCCGGCGTAAAGACGGAGCAGGCATCCTGGGCAGTGGCAGCACTGGCCGTCGCAAATGATACGGCTGCGCTGCTGATAAAGAAGGCGCGGCGAGAAAACATTGGATCGTCCCCCGCAGGATTGGTGTCCCACGATAGTCCGATTCGGCG
>CANJPN010000113.1 GCA_947475855.1 Bradyrhizobiaceae bacterium | reverse complement strand
GAGGCATTCATCCGGCCGGGTCTCGAGGTGACATTCAATGTCGTCGAGCGGGCCGAAGACATCCTTCCGGCGGCGCAGGCGGCGCTTCGCGTCATCGACGAGGAGAAGTTGGCGGAGATCGCGAAGCGCTTCTGAGAAACGTCTTGGTTGGCGAGAAAAAAACATGGGGGAGGTCTGTCGTCGACCTTCGATTTGTTGCGGGCTGTAGCGGTATTCGGTTAGGTTACCGGAGCCTGCTGAAGAGGATCTGTGCGCGGTTCGATATCGGCGCATGTGAGGCCTCGGCGTGACCTCATGAGTGCTGCGGTGAGTTCGTTTCTCGATACGGCGGCGCTGGGCGCCCATAAGACTCAAAACGCCATGCATACTGCGGTGTTGTTCGCCGCTCTAGGCTGCCTCGTGGCGATGTCGGGGTGGTTGTTGTTCGGGCTGCCGGGGCTCGCCTGGGCGGCGGTACTGTTCGGGCTCGCCTTGCTGTTCATGCCAAGCCTGCCGCCGGAGCTACTGATGCGGCTCTACCGCGCTCGTAAGGTCATACCGCAGCCAGGCGACCAGCTCAGTGATTTGCTCGATCTCCTGACCGAACGGGCGGAGCTCGCGAAGCGGCCGGCGCTCTATGTCGTGCCGAGCATGGCGGTGAACGCGTTCGCGGCCGGAAAGCCAGAGCGGGCGGCTATCGCGATCACGGAAGGTCTGCTGCGAAGATTGACGCTGCGGGAAATCGCAGGCGTGCTTGCGCACGAGGTTTCGCATGTTCGCAACAACGATCTGTGGGTGATGGGGGTTGCCGACGCGCTTACGCGGACTACGCAAGCGATGTCTTTCGTCGCCGTATTTCTGGCGGTCCTCAATGTCGTCGCGGCTTTTCAGGGCGAGCAATATGCGACGTGGTGGGCGATCCTGTTCATGTATATGGCGCCGCTGATCTCCAACCTGCTGCAGCTCGCCTTGTCGCGGGCGCGCGAGTTCGACGCCGATCTCGAAGCAGCGCAGCTCACGGGGGATCCACTGGGGCTTGCAGCGGCGTTGCGACGTCTCGAGGAAACCACCGGGCGGATGTGGGAGGACGTGATGCTGCCCGCGCCCGGGCGCCGGGTGGCCTATCCTTCATTGTTCCGATCGCATCCTTCCACGGAGGAACGGGTGCGGCGCCTGATCGATATCAGTGCCACGCCTGGGCTGCCGCCGATGGCGTTTGCGGACCGGCCGTTGATCTCCCTGGTCGGGTTTGGACCAGTGGGGATGCGCCCAAGGATCCGGTTTCCGGGCATCTATTTCTGAGAATCTCGATTTCCGAGGCGATGGGCCCTGCGGTTGAGCCTATTTGACCGTGTAACGGATATCTCAGGCCAGATGAACGTTGCGCCATCGGCGTGGTAGAGACTACGGCATGACCGATTCCGTACAGTCTATTGAAATCGCAACGCTCGTGGGCGGGCTCCGGTTGCGCGAACGGCGGGCGATCGCTCGTGCGTGCACACTGCTCGAGACGATGAAGCCGGGGGCGCTCGATCTGATCGCGGCACTCGCGCCGCGTCTCGGCCGCGCTCTGGTGACTGGATTTACGGGGCCGCCGGGCGCGGGCAAGTCCACGCTGGTCAACGCCTACATCCGGCACCTGCGGGGCCAAGGGCAGCTCGTTGCGGTTATTGCGGTCGATCCGTCCAGTCCAATTACCGGCGGCTCGATCCTGGGGGACCGCGTGAGGATGTCGGCGGCGGTCGAGGACGAAACGGTGTTCGTGCGGGCGCTTGCTTCGCGGGGATCGCTTGGCGGGTTGTCGCCGGCGGCTGTCCGGATCATCGATGCGCTCGACGGCGCCGGGTTCGATCAGGTGCTGGTCGAGACGGTCGGTACAGGTCAGAGCGAGATCGACGTCGCGGAAGTGGCCGACGTGCGTGTGGTTATAGCGGCACCCGGGCTTGGTGACGACATCCAGGCGATGAAGTCGGGGCACCTCGAGATCGCCGACGTGGTGGTGGTCAACAAGGGCGACCTGCCGGGGGCGGAGATAACGCGCACGCAATTGAAGGCCACGCTCGGCATGCGCGCTGGGGGATTGAGTGGCGTCCCGATCTTGAAGACGACAGCGACCACGGGTGCTGGGCTCGACGAACTGGCTGCCGCCGTGGCGGAGATCGGCCGTGGACGGATGGAGGCGGGTGCGCAGGCGCGGCGGCGTCGGCGCGCGCGTTATCTGATCGCGCGAGCCGCTGCGGAGCTGGTGGCGCAGAGGGTGAAGGACAGCGGGGCGGCTGGGCTGGACGTTCTGGCTGATACCGTTCTGGCGGGCAGGGCACTGCCCAGCGACGCTGCAGCGAAGTTTCTCGACGGGCATTTCGACTGAGGCGGCGGCACTCCGATGCGGCTTACCGCGAGGAGGCGAGTACTGGCGTGACTTCACGCGATAGCGCGGGAGTGCTCGGTTCTGCGACGGAGGGAGCACACGATGCGCCGCCGAGGACGCAGAATTTGGCGCAGTGTGCGTGGTTGAGCGGCACCGAGCGGCTCGCTTCTTTCAGGGTGTGTCCCAGCTCGAATTGTGTGTCGTAGGCGAGCAAGGTGCAGGCGACTACGGCCGGTTTTGTTTCGCCCTTGCGTTTCACGACCATGCGCGAGGTGGCGCACATCATGTCGTCGGGAGATTTGTGCAAGATGTCCCAGCAGGCGGTGGTGATCTCGGGCACGTCGATGTGTTCGTCCAACTCCGGAAACAGCACGAGCGAGGATGCATCGTGCGCATCGATGCGAATGCGGTGAGTCGAGAATAGAGCTGCGAAGCCGGCTCTGCCGGAGCTTTCGCTTTCACTCCACATAGTGCGGCCGGCAACAGCGATTTCAAAGCCGTTATCCGAAAGCCATTTCAGGCCGTTCATCGTCGGTTGGAACGTGTCGATGCCGCGCTCTTCCTCGTGGCGGTCCGGGTTGAAGTGGTCGAGCGATACCCGAATGACGAGCCGCTTGCCGTAGCGCTGCTTCAAGGCGAGCAGCGATTTTCTGTGGTGCTGCATCGGGCGCATCGCGTTGGTGAGGATCAACACGCGGTAATCGCGTGACAGGCACTCCTCCAGGATCGGCATGATATGCGGATTCATGAAAGGCTCGCCGCCGGTAAAGCCGATTTCGCGGGTCGGTAGATCGTCGAGCTCGATCTCATCGAGATAACCGCGCACATCGTCGAGGGTCAGGTAGGCAAGGCGGTCGTTCGTCGGCGTGGATTCGATGTAGCAGTTGAGGCAGGAGAGATTGCAGAGCGTGCCGGTGTTGAACCACAGGGTATCGAGCGAGTTCAACGCTACTTGGGCGCGCTTCTCGCCAGATGCGGTGATGTATGGATCGACGAATTTTTCCGGTGCGAGAGCCTTTCTGTTGTCGCGACCTTTCCCGGGCCAGAGTGTGCGTGCCTCGATCGGTCCGCCGCGGCGCGACTTGCCGAGTGTGGGGGTCGGACTGAACATCACGCGGCCTTCGGCCAGAGGAATTCCGGCAGCGTGGATCTCTTTTTGGGTAAGCACGTCGCACGTCGGCCAGATGCCGTTCGATAGTGCGATCTCATACGCGGACGGCAGTTTTGCATGCGCCATCGCGCGGGCTGCGCCTGCGTAGTCGTAGGCGAGAGCATGGTGCGCGATTTCGATGCCGTTTTCGGACGGTGTGATGATGCTGTACCAAACGCGCGGGGTGCCGTCGTGCGCTGGCATGCCAACGACGCCGGCATTGTGCCAGAGCCGTCCATCGATCACTTGCGTGAACGGCAATCCGCAATGGCCGGCGACGATGCCGTCGCAACCGACGAGTTCCAGCTCCCGCTTCTTGGCGAGAGCCGGTGTCGAGGCAAAGATGAAACGGCTGATTTCCGTCATTGCGCCGTGAATGACTGCAAGGCGCACGCCGCCGATTTCGATGTCGATGCGGCGGGGCAGGCTCGCGAGCCACTTGCGGTGGGCGGGCGTGATACTGGCGTCGGCATAGGCGTACCAGGCGGCGGAGAGGCGGTCGCAGGAACTGCCGGGGGGAAAGCCGCAGCCGCAATCGTCGGCGCTGTTGCCGAGCTGCTCATCGCAGTTGCCCATGACGACATGAATGCCGCTGGCGTGGACCAGATCGAGGGTTGCTACGGGATCGGCGCAATAGGCGACGACATCACCCGTGCAGACGATGCGATCATTCGTTATCCCGTGCCGGTCGGCGGCCGCCAACACTGCGCGGGTGGCTTCCAGGTTGCTGTAGGGCCCGCCGAAAATCATCGTCGCGCCGTTCATTGAAACGGTGCGATCTTCACTCGTCATCGGTAGCTCCCGTACCTGTTCATCGGAGATCCTGAGTGAATTCGTTCCGGGCGCGCACTTCGTTACAGTGGATCGGTTTCTTCCAGTCCTGCCGGATCGTTGCCGGAAGGGGTACTGAATTCTGCGTGAACGGGTCGTGACGCGGTGGGCGCGCGCGCGACGAGGCGATCAAACGGGTAGGCCAGCTGCTGCATAGGCCTTGCGGGCGCCTTCGTGGAGCTTCACGCCGTCGGGCTCGAGCAGGTTGTGGCCTTCGGTGCGGGCTGCGGCGAATAGATCGTCCAGGCTGTCGAACAAACCGTTGTTGCGGGCCAGATCCTTGGCGCCGAGCCTGATCGCGGAAGCGACCTGGGCAATTCGGTCCTGGTCGGCGCTGGCGTGGCAGACGAGCACGTTGAGCACGCCAGGCTGGGCCACGTCTTCGGTCAACGCCCTGAGTGCTCCCTGCCGCATGATGGCTCGGCGATAGAACGATACTTTCGCGAGCATCGCGTCGAGGTGTGCGGGAGCAAAGCGGACAATGGTGAGCGGTACTTCTGCGTCGAGGGCGGTCATCACTTTGTTTGGGATCGGGCACTGAAGCTGGGCGTCGATCTCGCCGGCTGCCAAGGCTTTGGATCCTTCCGCGAACGACAGATAGGCAGGCTTGAAGTGTTCGATGGTCTTGCCGAACGCCGCGAGCATGGTGTGGGCGTGCTGGGTCATACCGCTGCCGGCCGGGCCTACGGCTACGCGTTTGCCGGCCAGGTCTTCGAAGGTTTCGATGCCTGAGCCTGCGCGCGCAATGAAGAACAGCGGGCCGACGTTCATCGGCGCGACCATCCGAAGATCGATGGCGGACGTGAAGGGCTTGTCGCCACGCTTTGCGCGGCCGATCCAGTTGGCCGCCATGAAGCCCAGATCGATCTCGCCCCGATGCAGGCGGTTGGCGTTGTCGATGCTGGCCGCGGGGCTCATCAGCACTTCATAGGGGCCCGATGCACCGTGTGCAGGGAGAATGTCCGCGAGGGCCTGCCCTTGCGTGAGGAACGTACTCTCGGGCTCTGCAGTTCCAATGCGGATCGTCATCCGTTACTCCTGAAATATGGCATCAAGCATGGCATGCGGACCAGACAGCTTTGACCGTCTCTGCCAAGCGGACACAGCAATTGGCATTGTTTCACTGGTCGGAAAATCGGTTTCCCCGGCGGGGATCTCACAGCATGATCGAGCCGCCGTCTACCGCGATCGTCTGGCCTGTGACGAAGTCACTGGCGGGCGAGGCCAAGAACAGCAGTGCGCCGACGAGATCTTCTGGCATCTGCGTCCGTTGCAGCGCGCGGCTTTTCACCGTGTTCTCGGAGTTGACCTTCTGGTGAGGGTGATCGTTGACAGAGGCGCTTTCGGTGAAGCCGGGCGCGATGGAATTGACGTTGATCTTGTCGGCGCCGAGGTCGCGGGCGAGCGCCTTGGTCATGCTGACGACGGCACCCTTCGAGGTGACGTAAGCGGCAAGGTTGCGCTGGCCCTTGTATGCCGTGCCGGAGGCAATGTTGATGATCTTGCCGCGTCCGCGCGGGACCATCAGCGGAACCATGTGTTTTGCCATGAGGAAGGGGCCGCGCACGTTGACTGCCATCACGCGGTCGAATGTTTCAACCGGGATCTGCCGGAAATCGACCTTGGGGAGTTCGGCAAAAAGTGCCGCATTATTGACGAGTATGTCGGCGTGGCCGAAGCGGCTTTTGATTGCCGCAGCCAGGGCCATGACGTCGGCTTCGAGGCTCACGTCCGTGCGATGAAACATCGTTTCGACGTTGTACTTGAGGCTGATTTCGGATGCCGTGTCGGCTCCGTCGCGAATATCGGCGATCACGACGCTGGCGCCGGCGCGGGCGAGAGCTTCGGAGAACTCACGGCCAATGGAATAGGCGCCGCCGGTGACGACGGCGACCGAGCCTTCGAGGGTGTTCGACATGATCGTGTGCGTGCCTTCGATTGAGCCGTGGTGTTGTGCTTCGATTTTGGCTGGGGGCTGAACTATGCTTCCGGATACCGAGCGTAACCAGGTTCGTCCATAGGCACGCGGCGTTGACATCCAGGGCTGATTTCAGTTGAAGCACGTCCATGAACTATCGTCACAAGTATCATGCGGGTAATTTTGCCGATGTCGTCAAGCACGCCGTTCTGGCGCTGGTGATCGAGCGGCTGAAGCTGAAGGAGGCCGCGTTTCGCGTGATCGACACGCACGCGGGCATCGGCGTGTACGATCTGGGCTCGGAGGCGGCGCAGAAAACCGGCGAATGGCTGGGCGGTATCGGGCGGCTCATCGGTTCTGGTGCGGAGCCTATTCCTGCGCCTGCGGCGAAGTTGCTGGAGCCCTATATCCGTGCGGTTCAACGGTTCAATCCGGCGGGTGAGATCGTGCGGTATCCGGGTAGTCCGAAGATCGCGCGTGAGCTGCTGCGGTCTCAGGATCGCATGGTGGTCAACGAACTCCATCCGGAGGATGCCAAGTCGCTTCAAGGCGCATTCGCGCGAGACGTTCAGGTCAAGGTGACGGCACTCGACGGTTGGGTGGCCCTCAAGGCGCAGTTGCCGCCGAAGGAACGGCGCGGGGTCGTATTGATCGATCCGCCGTTCGAGGAGCCGGGGGAGTTCGGGCGCCTCGTCCGGGCGCTGCGTGAGGTGGAGAAACGGTTCGCGACAGGGGTGTGTATCCTCTGGTATCCGATCAAGGATCGTCGTCCGGTCGATCAGTTCAAGGGTGACCTCCGGGAAAGCGGGATCGCGCGTCTCATGACTGCCGAGTTGTGGATCCGCTCGGGCGCCGCCCCCGATGTGCTGAACGGTACCGGCCTCGTTATTCTCAATCCGCCGTTCGAGATCGACCGGCAACTTTCGGTTCTAGGCCCCTTCCTGGTGCAAAGGCTGGGGCTCGAAAAGGGAGCTCGCTGGGCGCTCGACCGGATCAGTGGTGAATAGCCGTGGGCGCGATGCAGGAGCACGCTCCACGGCAAACTAGCTGTTCACGATAGACAACTTTCCCTCGGCAAACTGGAAAGTGTTTTCTGAAATTGCCTTGCGCGAGCGTCACAGTTGAAACATTATTTGTTCAGGTTCGGGTGCTTGACCTGCCCGGCGGAGACTGCAGAGCCTATTGAGACTTTCCACGACAATGCGGTTTGATCTCTCGGAATTCTCGCTTTCACCGACATCGGTCCGGCCAGCTTGATACCTCGCGGCCGGGGGACGTCAGTGTCCGTGCGGCCGCTCCAACAAACCCTCCCCCCGGGTCTTAGGAGATTCGCATGCGGCAGACCGGTACGGTCAAGTTCTTCAACCAGACCAAAGGCTACGGCTTCATCACGCCCGACGAGGGCGGCAAGGACGTGTTCGTCCATGTGACCGCGGTGGAGCGGTCGGGTATGGGCACTCTCGACGAAGGCATGCGTGTGTCTTTCGACACCGAGCCGGACAAGCGTGGCAAGGGGCCCAAGGCCGTCAACCTGCAGCAGGCATGAGTTTGGACCGCCGATTTCGCGGCGGGTCAATGCCCGACTTCGACTGACGCGAACAAGCAACTCTGCCGCGAGAATACGATTGCGCAGGCCGCGAGCGTGCATCGCGTTGGCTTGCGCATTGCCGCGATTCAGGCTCAGTTGGCTTCTACCTTTTCCAAATCCTTGTCTTATGGGGGACAACTGTCATGTCGAAAGTCAAAGTCGCTTTCATTGCCGCTGCGGCGCTCTTTGCCGTTACCTCGGGTGCAAGCGCCCAATGCGTGAACAAGGCCGGCGAAGGAACGGGCGGCAACAAGGACTCGGCTATGTTCCAAGCCTACGAGGCCATTCTGCAGGCGACGAGCTGGCCGATGTGGTCGCAGTGGATGGCCAGCAGCCAGAAGGTCGGTGTCGCTCCGGGGTACACCGTCAGCAAGCTGTCCTCCAAGTGCACGGCCGGTGGCATGGGGCAGACGTGCAGGGTCCAGGCAACGCTTTGCAAGAGCTGAACGTTTAACGGTGGACTGGGAGAGGCGTAAGCCGGCTCTCGGGCAATTGGTTTTAGACGCGGCGCTCCATGCGGGCGCCGCGTTGCCGTGCCTAGAGAACGACGGAGATTTCACCGTGGGTGTTATCGGGGCTTCGGCCCTGCAGACCCCGGAGCGTTACTTCGTGGCGACAGTGCTTATGCAATCTTGGATCGAAGGCCAGTAGGGAAACGATTTCTTCATCGTGACTGGTAAAGTCTGGTAACTATTGGGTCTGGATTCAATTCGAGCGCTTGGGGTGCGGAGATGATCTGTCGTTTCGGTTTGGCTTTGGCTGCTGGTATTGCCGGATTCGCTGGCACCTCAACTGTGACTCTGGCCCAGGAAGGGGTCGGCCTCGCTCACCCGGCCTCTGCCTATTACCGCAGCGCCGGACGTTCGCGGGTGGTTCGGGGGCCGCAGGTTCGCGGCTTCCAGCAGCGTCGTGTCGGCGGCTATTCGTTCTATGCGGCTGACACCATCAATACCTACGGCAATGTCCGCACGCAGTTCGGTGGCAACAACGTCTATCGCGACTTGCAGGCTGACCGTCAGACGCGGTTCGGACCGTTCGATCACGGCTTCTTCTTCGACTCCGGCATCGGCAGCCGGGGCGGCTACTCGCCCTATCATAACTGAACAATCGCGTTCGGCTGGTTTCAGACTGGATGCAGTAACTGCGGCTTCCAGCGCGGTTACTGCGGCGTCGTGGGTCGCCGCCTAGGCGCAACATGACTTGCGGCCAGGTTGGGTATTGAACGCCCTGGGCTTGTTTTGTGTGAGGCTGCCGGGATGGATCCGCGGATAGAACGCGTGCATAGAACGAGTTGCTTGCGCACTCGGAATTGATTCATCGCGAAGCGTGACCGCGAATCCACAAAGTCGACACACTGCGGCCTAGGCGAGTTCAATCTGCCGGTTTAATGTCGCGCGTGTAAGGGCAGGCGATCCTACTTCTGATTTCGTCGAAGCTGCATCTCAGCGGCTGGCGATGTTCGATTGCCTCCGTCCTTCAAGGGGATCTAGTGGGTCGTGTGCCGGCGGACCATGCCGGCCTTTCGAAGGGGTTTTTGAAATGTTCCGTTCTCGCGCGATGAAGGTATCGGCGGCTGTGCTCGCGCTGTCCTTCGTGTTCACGCAGCAAGCATCGGCTGCCTGTACGCGGCTCGCCTTCTCGGTCAACGATTACGGCAAGGACGGCCCGACGAAGGACGCCAAGAACCTGCTCGACAAGTACGTGGCCAAGTGGGCAGCGGATCGTAAGATCACGGGCTATAACATGGGCCCTAAGGATGTGACCTGCGAGCTCTTTCTCGATTTCATCGTTTTCGACGAATACACCTGCAAAGCCGCCGCTACCGTGTGCTGGAATGGTCCGCTGCCTCCCGGCCACACCGTGGATACGGCTGGTGCGACACCTTTCGTGAACAAGGCGGCCCAAAGCACGCCGCCTAAGCCGAAGGCTGCCGCGACGACGGCTCCTGGCGCCGCGCCGGCTGCCATCTCGACGGGCTCGGTCAGGGCAGCGCCTGCGGCTGCGCCAGCAGCACCGAAGGCGCCGGCTGCCGCTGCAGCGCCGGCGGCGCCAGCAGCGCCTGCTGCTGCACCAGCGTCCAATTGATCGCTATGGTCGGCCCGCTTGCAATAGGCGGGCTGACGAGTGGGAAAGTTTCGAGCGATGGTCCGGCTCAGTGCCTGGCCGTCGCTCTCGCTTTTTGGGACTGGGATAAAGACTAGATTAGACAGAGCAGCGTTGGGAGCCTCCGGGGAGCCATGAACGATCAGCGGCGATGGGGGCCGGACACCTACGCCTACTCGCTCCTCATCGTGACGGCGATGTGCTGGGCCGGCAATCATGTTGTGGGCCGCTGGATGGCAGCGGATACGCCGCCGGTGCCGCCAGGCGGATTGTCCGTCATGCGATGGCTGCTGGCGATGTGTGTGCTGCTGCCGTTCGCCTGGCGGCATCTGCTGGCCGATTGGCCGCGGATCTCCGAGCGCTGGGGGATCGTGCTGTTCCTGGGGCTGCTGGGAGGGGCAGGGTTCAGCTTCACCCAGTACTACGCGCTGCGTTTCACCAGCGTCGTGAACGTCGGGGTGATGAACTCGATCGGCCCAGCATTCATCATTCTGGCGGGCGTCGCAATTTTTGGCGACCGGGTGCGGCCGCAGCAGATCGTCGGCATCGCGGTGTCGCTTGTCGGCGTGCTGGTCATACTAATGCGCGGCGATTTCGGAGTTCTGGGGACGTTGAGTTTCAACTTCGGCGATGTCATCGCGATCATCAATATGGGAATATTCGCGGTCTATAGTGCCTGTCTGCGGCTGAGGCCGCAAATGCACGGGCTCACATTCATGATCCTGATGAGCGCAATCGCGTCGGTGGGCAGTGTGCCTGTCATGGTGGTGGAGCTATTGGCAGGTGAAGTCATCCGCCCATCGGGACCGACGATTGTCGCTGTCATCTACACCGGGCTATTCACGAGCGTCGCCGCGTATCTGGCATGGAATGCCGGCGTTGCGCGGCTAGGCGCACAGAGGGCCGGCGCGTTCCTCCATCTGGTGCCGCTGTTCGGTGCTTTACTTGCCGTCATCATTCTCGGCGAACCGCCGCAATGGTTCCATGCGGTAGGGCTCATTCTGATCGTTGCCGGCGTGACGGTGGCGGCGCGGCAATCGGCCTGGTGGTTCGGTCGGTGATAGGCATGTCCATGGCTTTCGGCTTGCGAGGATCTTCCGATCAGCTGCAACGGGAGTAGCCGCAGGAGCGGCAGTTCCAACAGCTCTCCTGGCGGATCAGCTCCAGTCGAGAGCAGCGGGGGCACATAGCAGCGCTGGACGAGGTGACTGGTGGATCCGTGGGGATCGTCGCTCCGGTAGCGTCATGCGGCTCGACGCCGTATGGCACGGAGAATTCCCGAAATGTGTTGGCGGAGAGCTTCGCTCGACCAGGCTGTTCGTCATGCGTGTCGGGCACGGCGCGCTTTAGAAAGCCGATGCGCTGCATGTGTCCTTCGATGACCTCACCTATCGCGGCGAGAAGGCTTGGTACGTAGCGTCCTGAGACCCAGTGTCCGCCCTGAGGATCGAACACTGCCTTCAGTTCCTCGACGACAAAGGTCACATCGCCGCCGCGCCGGAAGATTGCGCTGATCATGCGTGTCAGTGCGACGGTCCAGGCGTAGTGATCGAGGTTCTTGGTGTTGATGAAGATCTCGAATGGACGTTGACGGCCGTCGCGCTCGATATCGTTGATCGTGATATAGATCGCATGGTCGCTACCCGGCCATTTCAGTTTGTAGGTGTAGCCGGCGAGCGCCGCATCACGCTCGAGTGGCTTCGACATATAGACGACGGCGGGCGTGTTCTGAGGGGATGGCTGCGCGACCGACTTGGCCGCTGGCATTTGCCAAGTGGCGTCGGGCGACTTTGCTGCTGTGGCCGGAGGCTCGGCCGTCGGAGGGATGCTCGACGTCAGAATGGATCCCGTGATCGGATTCGGGCGGAACGTGGTGCAGCCCTTCAGTCCTGAGGCGTGTGCTTCCAGATAGATGCTCTTGAAGCTTTCGAACGGCAGATCAGCCGGGCAGTTGATGGTCTTGGAGATCGAGCTGTCGACATGGCGTTGCAGTGCTGCCTGCATTTTCAGGTGCTCGGCGGGGGTGAGATCGGCGGCCGTCACGAACGGCGGCGATGGGGCTGTCTCTTGTGCCGATGAATTGGCTGGAGTGCGCGCGATGTGCAGCGCGTAGGCGTAGTCGGCGACGTGCTCCTCGTGGAGGCTGCCGTCGGGATTGCGGATCTTGCGCGAGTACTGCAAGTCGAAAATCGGTTCGACACCGCTCGATACGTTGCCCGCAAGCAGTGAGATCGTCCCTGTTGGGGCTATCGAGGTCAGGCAGCCATTGCGCAAGCCGTGTCTGGCGATGGCACTGCGCACCTCCTCGGGCAGGGCCGAGATATTCGGTGCGGCGAGGAGCTTTTCTCTGTCGCACAAGGGGAACGCGCCCTTCTCTCGAGCGAGTTCAGCACTTGTGAGATAGGCGGTCCGTTCGATCGTGGACATCGCTTGTTCCGCGGTGCGCGCTGCGTCGTCCGAGCCATAGCGTTGGCCGAGGAAGACGAGTGCGTCGGCAAGCCCGGTCAAGCCGAGGCCGATACGGCGCTTGGAGCCGGCTTCACGCTTCTGTGCGGGCAGTGGATAGCCCGAGACATCGATGCAGTTGTCGAGAAAGCGAATGGCGAGGCGAGTTCTCTCCTCTATCGCGACGATATCCAGTTTGGCATGCGGGGTGAATGGATCGGTGACAAGGCGCGCCAGATTTATCGAACCGAGCAGGCAGGCGCCGTAGGCAGGCAATGGCTGCTCACCGCACGGATTCGTGGCCGTGATGGACTCGCAATAGGCGAGGTTGTTGCGGGAATTGATGCGGTCGATGAAGATGACACCGGGTTCAGCGTAGTCGTAGGTCGCGCGCATTATCCTGTCCCACAGCGTGCGAGCTTGGATCGTGCGCCAGGTGCGGCCGCCGAACACCAAGGGCCATGGTGCGTCGGATCGTATCGCATCAATGAAGGCGTCGGTGACGAGTATCGAGAGATTGAAGTTGCGCAGCTTTCCAGCGCTTGCCTTGGCGTCGATGAAGCGTTCGATGTCTGGATGATCACAGCGCATCGTTCCCATCATCGCGCCGCGCCTTGTGCCTGACGACATGATGGTGCTGCACATGGCGTCCCAAACGTCCATGAAGCTCACCGGGCCGGACGCGTCCGACCCGGTGGAGCGGACTGGCGCACCCTGGGGGCGCAGCGTCGAAAAGTCGTGGCCGATGCCGCCCCCCTGCTGCATCGTCAAGGCTGCTTCACGGACATTGTCGAAGATGGAGGCGAGGTCGTCCTCGATCCGGCCCATGACGAAGCAGTTAAATAGAGTCACGCGACGTCCGGTGCCGGCGCCTGCGATGATCCGGCCCGCCGGCAAGAACGTGAAATCGTTCAAGACGGCATGGAAGCGTTCGGCCCACTGTTCGCGGACTTTGGCGCTGCCCTTCTCCGCGCGGGCTGCTGCCCTCGCGACGCGCCACCACGTGCCATCGATGTCCGCATCCACAGGTATGCCGTCGGCAGATCTGAGGCGGTACTTGCTGTCCCATATCCCGCGGGAGATGGGCGCGATCTCGAACGGATGTGGGATCATGATCGGCGACGCTACTCGATGGCATACAGGGCGGACGATCATTTTCATTTAGAGTGGATGCGGCTGAAAGTCAATGAATGTTTCTTTAATGTTCTCTTTATGTTTCATTTGTGGTGTCAGGGTGCGTTTCGGACATCGCGAACGGTAGGGGCGGTGGGTTATCGGAGGATGAAGCTTCGACCATCAGGCGCGCGGTGGCCGTTTCAATTCTGGTCTCGAGCGTCGAGCGGAAAGTGCGGCGATCGAAGCCGGGCGGGATCGGCTCCAGGAACTCCACGACGATGGTGCCGGGATAGCG
>CANJPN010000112.1 GCA_947475855.1 Bradyrhizobiaceae bacterium | reverse complement strand
TCGCGGCGAAGCCGGTCGGCCCGTCTGGGTGACCGGACCCGAAGCGCGTGCACACGGCCATCTTCTGCGTGCCAAGGCAGATGCGATCCTGGTTGGCGGCGGCACAGTCAGGGATGACGATCCCGAGCTGACTTGTCGCCTTCCCGGCATGGCTGATCGCTCGCCGGTTCGTGTCATCGTCGCGTCGAAACAGTTGCCTCCTCAATCCTCGAAACTCGTGACCACCGCCCGCCAAACACCCGTCTGGATCGCTGTACCGTCCAGCACCGATGCAGCAGCGCTAGCCCCTTACATCGAAGCCGGGTGCAAGATCCTGCCGGTCGCCTCGATGGATGGCCGCCCATGGCTGCCCGCCGTTTGTGAAGCCCTCGTCGCCGAAGGCATAACTCGCCTTCTCGTCGAAGGGGGACCGACGCTTTGGCGAGCATTTGCATCCGCTGGGTTCGTCGACGAGGTTCTCTGCTATCGTGCCCTGCGCGGCGACGTCACATCGGGCATGTCAGGCGCGCGCTCCGATCTCCAGGCCCTGTCACCCGCACACACCTTCGATCTCGTCGAATGCCGAAACGTCGGCGCTGACGGGTTGTATGTCTTCCACCGCGAATGAGCCCCTGGAGCATCAACCGACCAGGCGGAATCGCTTCCGGGATTCGCTGGTCGGACAAAGATGCTCTAGATTTTGTAGATTAGAGCCGTTTCATCCGGTCAGTCGATCGCCTATGGCGATCTCGTATGATCGGATACTGCCATAGGCCGACACAAGGAGAGTTCCATGTTCACCGGCATCATCACCGACATCGGTGAGGTCGCAGACCGCAAAGGCGGTCAATTCGCGATCCGATCTGCCTACGAAGCAGCCTCGATCGCGCTGGGGGCATCGATCTCGTGCGACGGCGTTTGCCTTACGGTGACGACCGTCCAGCCGCGCGTCGGGGGCTGTTCCTTTACCGTCGACGTCTCGAACGAAACCCTATCCAAAACCACGCTGGGCGACTGGAAACCGGGCCGCCGCGTCAACCTTGAACGCGCTCTCCGCGCTGGCGACGAACTGGGCGGTCATATCGTTTCCGGCCACGTGGACGGCCTTACGCGCATCGTCGAAATCCGCGCCGATGGAGATAGTTTCCGCTTTACATTCGAAGCTCCGGAGCACCTCGCGATGTATATCGCGCCCAAGGGCTCGGTTGCCCTGGACGGCACCTCGCTCACCGTGAATGAAGTTTCCGGCACGCGTTTCGGTATCAACATCATCCCCCACACCTTGACGATGACGACGTGGGGGGCGAGAAAGCCCGGCGAGCACATCAACCTCGAGATCGACCAGTTCGCCCGCTACATGGCGCGGCTGCTGGAGTTCCGTAGCTGATGCCCGCCTGCCCGATATCATTGCCGTAGGTGACGGCATCCCTGTCCGACGCCGGCCCCTAGCCATCCCCGCCAGCCTCGATTGAGAAGTGAGTAACGACCATGGCCGGACGCGCGCCACGCACGCTGACATTGCCCACGCAAGGACAGGCAAGCCCACAATCCGCCCGTCACAAGTGCCGGATCCTGATCATCGAAGCGCGTTTCAACGAGAAGATCGCCGATGAGCTCGCCAGAGGCGCCATCGAAGAACTCGAGGCCCAAGGCGCAAGCTGGGAACGCGTTGTCGTTCCCGGCGCTTTGGAGATCCCCACGGTTCTCGCTGGAGCCGTAAAGTCTGGTTTGATCCCAGCCGGCGCACCCGCATCTCGCTATGCAGGCGCTGTGGCGCTGGGTTGCGTGATCCGCGGCGAGACATATCATTTCGAAGTCGTCAGCGATAACGCCAACCACTGGCTGATGGATGTCGCCACCACCCATTGCGTGCCCGTCGGCAATGGCATCCTGACCGTCGAGACGGAAAAGCAAGCGATGGAGCGCGCCAAGGGTGGCCGTGCCGGCAAAGGTGGAGATGCGGCTCGTGCCTGCCTTCGCCTCGTCGATCTCGTCCATCAATTCCAGGGACAGGGCGCATGAGCGCCGCCGGCCAGAAAGCAAACCAGAAGCAACGCTCGGCAGCACGCCTTGCAGCGGTGCAAGGCCTCTACCAGATGGACATGGCGTCCACCGGCATCAACGATGTGATCCGCGACCTCACCGCGACGCCGCTGCGCGACACCGCGATGAGCGACGACCAAGGCGAAGACATCGAGTCTACCCAGCCCGACATGACGTTCCTCGCTGAAATTCTTCGAGGCGTCGTACGGATTCAGCGCGACATAGATCCGTTGATCGACAACCAACTGGCATCAGGCTGGCGTCTGGCTCGCGTCGACTCGACATTGCGTGCGATCCTGCGTGCCGGCGTGTTCGAACTCAAGGAACGAACCGAGGTCCCCTCGCGCGTCGTCATCAACGAATACATCGAGATTGCGCGAGCGTTCTTCGACGGCGACGAACCCAAGGTGGTCAACGGCGTTCTGGACAAGCTCGGCCGACGGCTCCGGCCCCACGAATTCAAGCCAGTTCCATAATGGAACCGCTCCTATTCCGGACAGTCGACTGGACTCTGCGCTCGATCCCGTACACACTCCTTTCAAGAGGGCGAATTAAACTGCAATGCGGCACTGGAGTGTAAGAGTATGTCGCGTGCTCCTCGTCGCCTGACGCAGCTTTCCTGCGTCGCCATGGTCGTTCTCGGCCTTCTGCCGTGGGCGTTCCTCGCCGGTGGCCTCATTCTTCGGGCTATCAACTCCCAACAACCATTGACGATGTCCGTCGTCGCGTGGATGGTGCTTCTCGTCCCCCTGTGGGTGATCTGGTTCGCCGCCGCAGCCTGGAACAAGCGCGACGAGACCGCGGCACCGGCGGTGCTGATGGCCGCTCCCGTAGCTGTCGTTTTGGCGTTGTTCCTGGTCATACCCGCGGCTGTGAAATACTGACCCCCTAGCCGCCACGCCGGACCCGATGAGCGCTGATCCATCCCTGCATTCAGAGGAAGCCATTATCCAGGGCTTCCTTGCACCACTTGCAGCAGGCGCGCCCGGAGCGTTCGAACTGAAGGATGATTGCGCGACGGCCGCGCCGTCGGCCGGCTGCGAGTTCGTCCTGAAAACCGATGCGATCGCGGCAGGCGTGCATTTCCTCGCTACCGACCGGCCCGAAGATATCGGCTGGAAGGCACTTGCCGTGAATGTTTCCGATCTCGCTGCAAAAGGCGCCACACCCGTCGGCTACCTGATGTCGCTGGCTTTCCCAACCGCTCCGACGCGGGAATGGATGTCCGGTTTCGCATCTGGTCTCGCCCAAGCCCAACGCGCATTCGGTATCCATTTACTGGGTGGCGACACCGACCGGCGACCTGGACCGATCTCCATCACCCCCGCGGTCTTCGGCGAAGTGCCTGTCGGGCGGATGGTCCGCCGCGCGACGGCACAGGCGAGTGACTTCGTTTGCGTCACGGGCACGCTCGGCGATTCCGGACTTGGACTGCGGCTTCAACAGGACCGCACACTCGCAGATAAATGGAACTTGAGTGCCGCGCAGGCCAAGTACCTGCGCATTCGGTATCTCCGTCCAAGCCCTCGACTAGCGCTGCGCGATTCCCTCCTGCGCCACGCCCGCGCAAGCATGGACATCTCGGACGGCTTGATGAAAGACCTCGGCCGCATGTGCCGGGCGAGCGGCATCGGTGCGCGCATCGACTACACTTCGCTGCCACTCTCGGATGCATTCAAGGCAGTCCGAAACGCCGATCCAGCCGCTGCTGAAGCCTCGCTGTTTGCTGGCGACGATTACGAGATTCTTACGGCGATCCCCCCCGAGAGAATGCCGCAATACAAAGCTGAGGCGCTGGTTGCCGGGATCGAAGTCACGGACATCGGGATGTTTACTGTCCCGATAACCATCCAATTGCGGGACAGCAACGACAATGAAGTCCAAACCAGCAAGTCAGGCTGGGACCACTTCTAAGCCGAACATCAACTTGCCGCAGGCGGCGGCAGCACGACACGGCCTGCGTCGTCGAAAGGGAAAAATGGATTGTGCGCCACTTCCCAAAGGTACCCGTCCGGATCGGCGAAGTAGCCGGAATACCCGCCCCAGAACACCTTGTGCGCCGCCTTCACGAGGTGCCCACCGGCTGCGACGGCCTCCGCGATGACGGCATCGACCTCGGCTTCGCTGCGGCAGTTGTGGGCGATTGAAATGCCTGAGAAACCCGGCGCACTGTCGGCAATCTGGGCGTCATCGGCAAGCGCCTTCCGCCCGAACAATCCGAGCACGACACCGCCCGCGTCGAAGAACGTGACGTCGGCGTTGCTGGCCGATGATGCGACGAAACCCAGCGTCTCGTAGAACCGCCTGGAACGGGCGACATCGGTCACGCCCAGCGTGATGAGCGACACTCTGGGTTGCATCACGACCTCTCCTGCTGAACTCCGAAATGTTTCAGATCTCGATCACGACGTAGTCTTCCTCGACCGATACCGGAAACGTCTCGGCGACATAGGGCCCCTTCGCCAGCGCCGCTCCCGGTTCGACTTTCGCATCGTAACTCCGCGCACGCGTGCCCACAGGATCGCAATACGACTGCCCCGTCGCGATCTCGAACTCCCACCCATGCCACGGGCACCGCACGAATTCACCCGACCGTTCCAAACGGTAATCGCCAGGGACGTCTGCAAGCGAAAGCCCAACCATGGCGCCTTTCGACAGCGGACCTGCTTCATGCGGACACTTGTCGGCTAGCGCGAAGAAGCGGCCATCGATGTTGAACAACGCGATCTTTCGCCCCCCGGCGTCCACGCATCGCGACGTCCCCGGTGCAATTTCTTCCACCTTCGCAACGACAAACTTTTTCCGCGCGTGCGGTTCGGCCGCTTCCCCACCCCCATTCATGGCAGACCATAGAGTTCGCGCGCATTGCCAGAGAAGATCCGCACGAGCTTCTCCTTCGACAGTTTCAACTTCGACAGCACGAACGGCGGTTCATCGAAGTCCCAATGGGGATAGTCGGTCGAGAACAGGATGCGATCGCAACCGACATCCTCGAAAGTCTCTGACAGATGCCGATCCAACAGAGGCTCATCGAGTGGCTGCGTCGTAAAATAGATGTGCTCGCGGATATACTCCGAGGGCAGACGCTTCAGATGGGGCGTTTCGGCTTTCAACCGCTTCCAGTGCTTGTCGAGGCGGGATTTCAGCGCCGGCAGCCAAGCGATCCCGCCCTCGACCATCACCACCTTCAGTTTCGGAAAGCGCTCGAACACCCCCTCCATAACGAGGCTGGTCACCGCGCCCTGTATGGACTGCACGTTGTTGTGCTGCTCCTCGATGTAATACGAGTGATAGCCGCCGAACGCCGAGGGGTAACCGTTGATCCCGCCGATATGCATCGCAACTGGCCGATGGGCTGCAACGGCGGCGGCATAAATCGGCCAGTACCTCTTCCTGCCTACAGGTTCGATCGAGCGGGGCGGCAGCATCACCTGAACGAACCGCTTGTCGCTGGCGCGCAACTCGATCTCCGCGACTGCCGCCTCCGGGTCCTCTTGCGTCACGACAACGGACCCGCGCAACCGCGCTTCCGGCTCCAGCCATTTTGCGATCTGCCAGTCGTTGACGGCGTGCGCGAGTGCCGCGCCGTACTCGAGGTTGCGCTGATTGCCGGGGCCACGCCCCAGCGGCATGAGCATGCCGTAAGCAAGACCGTAGGCATCGAGCAGTTGCTCGCGCATGAAGCCGAGATCAGACCCGGCCGGACCACCATCGGGAGGAAAGGCGTCGGCACGCGCCACATCCGGAGACATCCGCGGGTGCGACAGCGTATCGGCGAGCGCCTGCCGGTAGAGACCGCCGAAGGTCTTCGTGTGCTCCCGCCAACGCTCCGGCAGATACGGCAGAATTTCACCTGCAGACCCGAATATGGGATGGATGTCACAATCAATGACACCGTTGAGGGGACCCGTCGGAGCACGGTGCCCACCACCAGCCTTTGCAATCCCACGTTCAGCCGTTGTCACGCTCATCGCGATGTCTCCTTTCCCGGCGGCGTCGTCGGGGGCAGCGGACCGCGGCATTCGCGCCGCCCTTGCGCCTTGCAAGCGCTTTCGGCCACACTCCACGCCGAAGTGCCAGAACCGTCAAGCTGGCGCGCGGAGACAGCCGCAATACCGAGCTACAGCAGGACCAGAGCGCATGGCAGAGGATGGACCAAGACGCGTAGCACTCGTCACCGGAGGCAACCGGGGCATAGGCAAGGGCATCGCGCTGGAACTTGCCGCAGCCGGCTGCGACCTCGTCCTTGCCGCACGTGATCGGGGCGCCTTGGTGGCAACCGCCGCCGAAGCTGCCGTGTTGGGGGCTGCTGCCCACATCCATACTGCGGACCTCCGGCAACCCGACGCACCGGCAGCGCTCGCCGCCGCCGTGGAGGAGCGCTTCGGCCGCCTCGACATCCTCGTCAACAACGCGGGCGCGGCCCGGCGCGGCGACTTCTTCGAGATGCCCGACGCCGCGTGGGACGACGGCTTCGCTCTCAAATTCTTCGCGCATGTTCGGCTCACGCGCGCGGCGTGGCCGCTATTGAAAGCGAGTGGCGGCTCGGTCGTCACGATCGCCGGCATCGGCGCGCGTGCGCCGGTCGCCGACTACATGGTCGGTGCGTCGGTGATCGGCGCGCAGATCGCGTTCATGAAAGCGCTCGCCGACATAGGCAAACGCGATGGTGTCCAGACCAACACGATCAATCCAGGCTCCGTCGAAACCGATCGCTTCTCCGGCCGCCTCGCGCTCATCCGCAAGAAGACCGGTATGGACGAGGCGACCGCCAAAGAGCACCACCGCCGCGAACTCGACATCACCCGCTTCGGGAAACCCGAGGACATCGCGGCCCTCGTCGAATTCATCACATCGCCGCGCGGCCGCTGGATCCACGGTGCCGCCGTCGACATCGACGGTGGCCAGGTCGATCCGCTGCGGATGTTCAGATACGATTGAGCTTGGTCCCCCCACACACTTCAGTACACACCTAACCTCTCCTCCCCCCTCCTGGGGGAGGTGCCCCGGAGGGGAGGAGGGGGGATGCGAGTGGGAGTGGTTACAAATCGGCGCGGCGAACTCTCCCCTTCGTTCGCTGCGGTCACGCCCCCCCCACCGGCGCTACGCGCCACCTCCCCCACAAGGGAGGAAAAATGAGAGGTCATGCACGATGCGATACCCACCGATCCCACGCGAGCAATGGACGGAAGAACAGGCAGATGTCGCGAAGGCCATCATGGATGGGCCACGTGGCGAGCTGCGCGGGCCATTCGTGCCGCTGCTGCATGCGCCGAAGCTCGCGGGCAAGATCCAGGAACTCGGAGAGGCTATCCGTTTCGGCACCAGCATCCCGAATAATCTGCTCGAATTTGCAGTGTTGATCACTGCTCGCCATCACGACTGCCCGAACATCTGGGAGTCACACACCAAGCTGGCGCTCAAGGCCGGGGTGTCACGCGATCACATCGCCGCCATCGCCGAGCGCTGCCGCCCCCTGTCGATGTCCCCGGACGAAGCGATCGTCTACGACCACTGCGCGACGCTGCTCGTCGAACACAAGATCTCCGACGCCATGTTCGATACATCCGTCGCCCGCTGGGGCCGCGCCGGCGTCATGGAACTCGGCGGCATCTGCGGCTACTACGCCATGCTCGCGACGATCCTCAACGCCGCCGAACGTCCGTTGGTGGACCCGAAATCCGTACCGTTCGGCGTGCCCTCCAATTAGTGCTGCCCCTGGGCCGACGCCCTTTGACATTGGCGTTCGCACGATTAGGTTCACCGCCGCCCCACCGCCAAGGATGCCTGCCATGAAAACCGAGACCATCACCGTGCCGCTTCGTGACGGCAACATGGGCGCCTACGTCGCCTATCCCGACAAGACGCCCGTGGGCGCTATCATCGCGATCATGGAGATCTGGGGTGTCAATGATACGATGCGCCATCACGCGCACGAGTTCGCGGAAGCCGGCTACGTCTGCCTTGTACCGGACCTGTTCTGGCGGCAGGAGCCGGGCGTCGAGCTCTCCGACAAGAACCCCGCGCACATCCCCAAGGCGTTCGATCTCTATTATGATTTCGACTACGACCTCGGCGTGCAGGACATGACCGACACGATGGCGTTCCTGCGCAAGCACCCCGCCGTCAATGGCAAGGTCGGTGCGGTCGGCTACTGCCTCGGCGGCAAGCTCTGCTACCTCATGTGCTGCCGCCCCACCGGCATCGACTGCGCCGTCGCCTATTACGGCACGTACATCGAGCACAACATCAAGGAAGCGCCGAAGCTGCACAAACCGTTCATGCTGCACATGGCCATGAACGACAAATGGGTGCAGCCGGAAGTAAACGATCTCGTCGAGCGCCGCCTCTCGCCCAATCCGCTCGTCACCATCGAGAAGTATCCCGGCGCCCCGCACGCGTTCGCTCGCCTCGGCGGCATTCCCTATTCCAAGCCGGAAGCAGACAAGGCACTGGGCCTGTCCGTCGATTTCTTCGGAAAGTACCTGAGGTAGGCACAGCCCATGAAGCTCGACGCATTCAATCACTTCTCGCCGGCTCCCTATTTCGAGGAGTTCTGCCGCCTGCAACCCCAGCATCCCGCCGCGACTTTGTTCAAGCGCCGACCCGAGCTGTACGACATCGACGCGCGGTTGCGGTTGCTCGATCAGGTGCCTGACTATGCGCAGATCCTTTGCCTGGCGAACCCGCCGATAGAAGCGATAGCCGGCCCTGATGACAGCCCACGCCTCGCACGGTTCGCGAACGATCAACTCGCAGCCACCGTGAAGGCACGTCCCGACCGTTTCCCGGGGTTCGTTGCGGGCCTGCCGATGAACAATCCGGCAGCCGCCGTTACAGAAGCGCGACGCGCCGTGCGTGAACTCGGTGCATGCGGCATCCAGATTTTTACCAACGTCAATGGCGTGCCGGTCAGCGATGCGCGCTATTACGAGTTGTTCGCCACCATGGCCGAACTCGACCGTCCGATTCTCGTCCACCCCATCCGCATGGGCAACCACGCCGACTACGTGTCGGAAACCAAATCCGAAGCAGAGGTGTGGTTCACATTCGGGTGGCCTTACGAGACCAGCGCTTGCATGGCACGCCTCGCCTACGCCGGTCTGTTCGACAAGTTGCCCGATCTGCGCATCCTCACCCACCATTACGGCGGCATGATCCCGTTCTTCGCCGAGAAGATCACGTTGGGCTTCGAGCAGATCTTCTTCGGCACGATGGAGCGCAATCCGCTTGCCGAACGCTGCGGCCTGAAGCGTCCGCCGCTCAAGTATTTCAAGCTTCTGTACGGCGACACCGCCACCAATGGCTCCGTCCCTGCCATGACTTGCGGCTATTCGTTCTTCGGTCGCGACCGGACCATCTTTGCAACAGATGCGCCATTCGATCCGGACGGCGGCATCCACCTGGTCAAGCGAACCATCGCCGCCGTCGAGGCGCTACCTATCGCGCCGGCCGATAAAGCAGCTATCTTCGAAGGCAACGTGCGCAGTTTCTTCCGGCTCGGATAGGCGCAAGCCAGTTCACCAGCGAACCCAGGGGACGCCATGCGCTTCGGCATCTTCGGCAGCGCCCAAGCGAGGCGAGACGTCTCCCGGGCCGAAGCCGCGCGAGGGTTCCACGAGTATGTCGAGGCCAACGTCGAAGCCGAGGCGCTGGGCATTCACTCGAGCTTTCTCGTCGAGCACCACTTCACCGGCATGGGGCAAGTGTCCGCCTCGCTCGATCTGCAGACTTGGGTCGCTGCGCGCACCACGACGCTTCGCATAGGGACCGCAGTCATCGTTGTGCCCTGGCACAATCCCATACTGCTTGCCGAGCAGGCCGCAACTCTCGACCTCATGTCCGGCGGACGCCTGGACCTCGGCATCGGCCGTGGCTATCGGCACAACGAATTCGACGGTTTCTGCATGGAGCCAGCCGAAGCCGATGGCCGCTTCGAGGAAGCCGTCGGTCTGATGGTCAAATCATGGACCGCAGATCAGCGCTTCTCTCACACCGGCCGCTTCTGGCGGTTCAAGGATATCATCGTCGAGCCGCCGCCAGCTCAGCGCCCCCATCCTCCGCTGTGGATCGCGGCGGGCAAACCCCAATCCATTCGAAAGGTCGCAGAACTCGGCTGCAACCTCCTTCTCGACCAATTCGCCGATACCGCCACGATCGGGCAGCGCGTCGCCCTGTTCCGAGCGGAGGTCGCAGCGAGGGGCCGGGTGTTCGATCCCATGCATGTCGCAGTCGCTCGCAACGTATACGTGGCCAAGGACAAGCAGGACGCAACCGCTGCCCTCGAACGCCAAGCGGCGCAGCATGCGCGCATGCTCGCCCTCTCTCAACGGCCCGATGGCTCCAACCGTTCGCACATCACGGCATACGCGGACGCGCCGGGCGGGACCGAAGGCAGCTCGCTCTATGGCGGGCCGGATCGCATCGCCGACGAGTTGGCGGCGCTGCGCAGCGTCGGCGTGCACTACATCCTGATCAACGGCGGCGCTCAGCTCATGCCGACGTTGCGCCGGTTTTCCGCCGAGCTACTGCCTGCTTTCACCTAAGCTTTGAGCGAGCCCAGGTGCGCGGCGAGCCCCGCGGTCGAGGCATTGCGCCCAGCCTCCGGCTTCCCGCCCTCGGCCAGAGCAAGCAACTCGTTGGCGACTTCCTTGCCGAGCTCCACGCCCCACTGATCGAATGCATTGATCCCATGGACGGCAGCTTCGACGAACACACGGTGCTCGTGCAGTGCGATCAATCGGCCCAGCGTGAAGGGATCGAGTTTCCGATAGGCGATCGTAACCGACGGCCTGTTACCGGGGAACGTCCGGTGCGGCGCCAGCCGCTGCGCCTCTGCCTCCGACTTCTCCTGCCGGATCATCAACGCTTTGACTTCATCCGTCGATCGTCCCAGTGCCAATGCTTCCGATTGCGCCAGGCAATTCGCGACCAACAGATGGTGATGATGCGCGAGCTGCGGCTCGTGCCCCTCGGCTGCAATGAGGAATTCGCACGGTACGATCTCCGTTCCCTGGTGCAGCAATTGGAAGAACGAATGCTGGGCGTCCGTACCCGCCGCGCCCCACACGACGCCGCCGGTCAAGTGCATGACGTCCGCGCCGGTCATCGTCACGCGCTTGCCGTTGCTCTCCATCTCGAGCTGCTGCAGGAACGCGGGGAATTTCGCCAGCCGCTGGTCGTACGGCAGCACGGCGCGCGTCGCATACCCGCACACCGAGCGCTGCCACACGTTGAGCAAGCCCAACAACATCGGCAGATTGCGCTCGATCGGCGCTTCGCAGAAATGGCGATCGACGGCACGCGCGCCATCCGCGAACCGCGCAAACAATTCCGGCCCGATCGAGATCATGACCGGCAAGCCGATCGCCGACCAGACGGAGTAGCGGCCTCCCACCCAGTCCCAGAAACCGAACACCCGATCCTTCTGGATGCCGAACGACACGGCTTTAGGAACCGCGGCCGACAGAGCTGCGAAGTGTTTGCCAACGGCTGCCTCACCCAGCGCCGAAACGATCCATTCCCGCGCCGTCCCCGCGTTCGTCATCGTCTCGATGGTCGTGAAGGTTTTCGACGCAATCAGGACCAGCGTCCGTGCGGGATCGAGCCCCGCCAGTGTATCTGCCAGATGCGCACCATCGACGTTCGACACGAAGTGAACCCGCGGCCCCGTCGCATAGGGCCGCAGCGCCGCGGCAGTCATGGCCGGACCAAGATCCGATCCGCCGATACCGATGTTCACGACATCGCTGAAGGCCTTGCCGTCAGAGCTGGACACCGAACCGCTGCGGACGCCCGTGGCAAAAGCTGCAAGGCGCGCGGCGACCGCCTCGACCTCTGCTCCGACGGTGTCACCGAGAATTGTCCGGGTCGCCGCCCCTGCGCGTAGCGCGACGTGCAGCACCGGCCGTCGCTCCGTTTGATTGATCGCCTCGCCGGCGAACATCCGGTCGCGCCAAGCCTCGACACCTGCTGCTCGCGCAAGTGCTGCAAGAAGCGAGAGTGTTTGCCTGGTAAGCTGGCATTTGGACAGATCGACGAGCATATCGTCGAGCGGGAAGGACAAGTCCTGGAAACGAGAGCTATCTTGCGCAAACATTTCGCGCAGAGGCGTCGACACGATGTCACGCCGATTGTCTTCAAGCGCACGCCATGCGGCGGCGACCGCGGAGCTATCGATTGGGGCTGACAAGACGACCTCACTAGCGATTACGTCGCACACACTGGGCAACTGCCGCGCGGTTGCGAATATCATCACCAATCAGGACCACACGCGCCAGCCATATCTGGACTAGCGCAGTATACGATCATACGCGATCGCCAGGGCGATAGAATGATCGGATGAAACTGCTCTAATCTATAGTATCTAGAGCATCTTTATCCGACCAGCGAATCGCGAAAGAGATTCCGTCTGGTCGGATGATGCTCTAGCGGTTGAACGTCGAACCTTTTCGCGACGCCGCCATGGCGGTCGCGAGGCCGGGCTGGTCCTGATAGGATTCTTCTACGATCGACGCCTTGTACTGCTGCTCGCGCGCTACCCGCATCTGCTCGTCGACGAAATCCGCCCACATGATGCGACGCAGTGTTCGGTTATAGGCCTCAAATGCCGGCGATCCGAGTTGCATGACTATCCCGAGCTCCCATCAGGATCCAACGTCCACAGAGCATACAAGACAAGACATTCAATTCGGATTTCAGTATTCCAACGATTTTTAGATATCTAGCAAAGAACTTGTCGGGTGATTACAGCAGATGCGGGACGAGTGCTCGTACCGTCACGGGGAGAGCGGAATGGCGCGGATCGCATCGCCGCGCCGCCCCTGTCACCGCCTCAGCCGCCTTTTCCCTCGAAGAACTCCTTCATCCGACCAAAAAATCCGTGGCTCTCGGGGCTCGTCTCCTTGCGGCTTTCCCGCTCGAACTCTTCGAGAAGCTCACGCTGTTTGCGTGTGAGGTTCTTTGGCGTCTCGACCTCGACTTGAATGTACATGTCCCCCGTCACAGCCGAACGGAGCACCGGCATTCCCTTCCCCTTCAGGCGGAACTGCTTGCCTGTCTCCGAGCCTTCGGGAACTTTGACCCGGGTCATATTGCCGTCGAGGGTCGGCACGTCTACGTTCCCGCCCAGCGCCGCCGTCACCATCGAAATCGGGACCTTGCAGAACACGTCCGCGCCATCGCGTTGGAAGAACGTGTGCTGCTTGATGCCCAGGAAGATGTAGAGATCGCCAGCGGGCCCGCCCCGCAGTCCAGATTCGCCCTCACCCGCCAAGCGGATACGTGTACCGTCCTCGACGCCAGCGGGAATATTGACCGACAGCGTCTTCTCACGCGTCACTCGCGCGGAGCCATTGCAGGACGGACAGGGATCGTCGATCACTTCACCGCGGCCATGGCAGGAATGGCATGTCCGCTCGATCGTGAAGAAGCCCTGGCTGGCGCGTACCTTGCCCGCGCCTCCACACGTCGTGCACGCCTTAGGCTTCGTACCCGCCTTGGCACCGGTTCCGCTGCATGTCTCGCAGCCGACCGTCGTGGGTATGCGCACCTGCGCGCTCTTGCCCGCAAACGCCTCGGTTAGCGTGATCTCCAGATTGTATCGCAGATCGGCGCCGCGCTCCCGGCCCTGCCGTTGACGCCCGCCGCCGCCGCGGCGCTGCCCCATGAAATCGCCGAACAGATCCTCGAAGATGTCGGACATCGAAGCCGCAAAATCAGGCCCGAACCCCCCCCCCGGTCCCCCGCGCCCACTGCCCTGCTCGAATGCAGCATGTCCGTATTGGTCGTAGGCTGCCCGCTTCTGCGGGTCCTTCAAGACCTCATAGGCCTCGCTGAT
>CANJPN010000111.1 GCA_947475855.1 Bradyrhizobiaceae bacterium | reverse complement strand
TCTGGGCCGAAACCCGTGATCGAGCAGTAGATCAGGCGCGGATTTACGGGCTCGAGATCTGTCCAGGTCGCTCCCAGTTTCTGCATCACTCCGGGGCGCGCGTTACTGATCACCACGTCGGCGCCGCGGACGAGATCATTGAGGATTTCGTGTCCCTCCGGCTTGGAGTAGTCCAGGGTGATCGAGCGCTTGTGCCGGTTGTGCGCCTGAAACTGCGGGCTATAGAGGCCACCACCGGCAGATCGAAACTTATCGCCGTTGCCGGGCCACTCGATCTTGACGACGTCGGCCCCCATCTCCGCCAGCAAAAGGGCGGAGAACGGTCCGGTGATGAACGTTCCCAGGTCGAGAACGCGAATACCGTCCAGCGTCTTCATCCGGAGTACTTCCTCGATGTCCCGCGGCGTCTCCTCATGGGATCGCCGTCGCTTCTTCGTATCGTCACCGTACCTTGAGACCCATGAGCCCGGCGAGCAAGTTTCGCTGCATCTGAGAACTTCCAGCGGCGATGGTGCTGCTACGAGAGTCGCGGAAGTGCCGCTGCATATCGAATTCCATGTTGTAGCCGGCGCCGCCGAAAATCTGCATGCCCGTGCTCGCCGCCTTCACATAGGCCTCCGACATAAAGAGCTTGGCCATCGTGATAAGCCTCAAGGCATCCGGATCTGATTTCGCGAGCGCCCATGCCGCACGCCAGATCATGGTGCGCCCAATCTCGATATCGGTCTGCATGTCTGCGAGCATATGTGCGATCGTCTGGTTCGTCCCGATCGGTCGACCGAACTGCTTGCGGTCTTTCGCATACTGCAGCGCAAGATCGTAGACAGCTCGCGCACCGCCGCAGTAGCCGGCGGCTGCCGTGATACGCTCGATCTGCAACCCCGTGAGAACACAGTCCCACCCATTGTTGACGCCACCGACGACATTCGCCTCGGGAACGCGGACGTTGTCGAAGAAGATCTCATAGGTGCCGACGCAGCGCCGACCGAGCATGTCGAGCTTGCGAAGTGTGATGCCCGGCAGGTCGTTCGGCACTAGAACGAGCGACAATCCAGCCCGGTGATGCGCCGTCGGATCGGTGCGAACGTAGAGATTGATGACGTTGTCTCTTGCGCCGGCGCCAGTGGCCCACACCTTCTGGCCGTTGATCACCCACGCCGCTCCGTCTTTCACGGCAGACGTGCGAAGCGCGGCGACATCGGAGCCCGCGTCGGGCTCAGACATCGAGATCGACATGCGAATCTCACCGGAGAGGAGTCGTGTGAGCCAGAATTGCTTCTGCTCTTGCGTTCCTTTGCGCACGATATTGAGACCGCAGAATACCCCGGCGCCGTAGGTGCTGAAGAAGTCGAAGCTCTTGGCGGCGAGCTCTTCCGCGACGATCACCATGTCGATGGGACTGCCGCCGAGCCCACCGTACTCTTCGGGGAACGGCAGCTTAAAGAGACCCATCGCGATCCATTCGGCGTAGAGATCGTAAGGGTACACCTGCTCTCGATCGAGCCTTCGGATGTATTCCGGCGTGGCGTGCCGGTCCATCATGCGGCGAACGCTGTCGCGGAGGATGGACTGATCTTCGGTGAGACCGAAATCCATGACGCAGCTCCTGGATCAGCCGCTCTTTTTCTCGATTTCTTCATGTCCGCCGAGACCGGGCTTGTAGAGGCCCTTCATGAAGTCGCCGATGCCGCTTTCAACCCAGGCGCCGTTCTGAGCAAGGTAGAGTTCGTCTTCCTTCGCCCGGCTGTAGTTCAGCGCTGCTTCCCAGCCCATGTCGAGAGAATGGCGATACGCGTCCTTGGTGGCCTTCAGCGCGTGAGCGTCCTTGCCCGCAATCTCCTTGGCGAGCGTCATAACTTCTGTCTCGAGTTGCGCCAGCGGAACCGAGTAATTCACGAAGCCCATTTCGGCGGCCTTCTTGCCGTTGAACTGGCGGCCCGTCATGCCATAGAGCAGCGCATCACGCGGGCGGAACATGTTCGCGAGTGTCTTCGAAACGTGACCGCCCGGGAAAAGACCGAAGTTGATCTCGGAAAGTCCGAACATCGCCTCGTCTGCGGCAATCGCGATATCGCAGCATTCGACGTTGGGAAACGCGCCACCAAAGCAATACCCGTTGACCATTGCAATGGTGGGCTTGGGATAGAAGCGCAACGTGCGCCCTCGCCATTCCTGCAAGAGGCGCCACATGCGATCGTACTCTTGCGGCTTCTTGCCCTTCAACTCGTGGAAGAACTCCTTCAGGTCCATTCCGGCGCAGAACGAGTTTCCTGCGCCCGTGAGCACGAGAACTTTAGCGTCGTCGTTGTAACGCAGATCCTCGAGCACCTGGGACATATCCACGATGAGCTGCGGGTTCATCGCGTTCTTCTTGTCCGGCCGGTTCATCGTGACCTTGGCGATCTTTTCCTCGATGTCGACGAGAACCGTCTCGTAGCGCATGTTTCTCTCCCTAGTCCGGCGGGGCGCGCTGTACGTCGGCGTCGACGCCCAGCCCCCACCGTCATGTCGTTTGTCGAATTTGTATTCCCACTATTTGGGATGGTCAATTCATTAAATGGGATTCTATGCAGAACTGCGGCATGCTATGCCTTCGCGCAGACACAGCCGGAGAATGCGCAAGATGGCAGCAGCAAAGACGAAATCGGTACGGAAGGCATCGTCTGGCAGCGCGTCCCATTCAGCGCTTACTAAAGGCTCGGTTGAACAATCTGATACCCACGGCCTCGTGGCTCCCTTGCGGATCGCATCTGCGAACGCAACAGCCGATCGAGCGCTCGATATCCTGTTGCTGTTCACGCTCGAGAAGCCGGTATGGTCGACCGCGGAAATTGCGGAATACTTCCGCATGCCGCGCAGCACAGCGCATCGCTACATCAGCAGCCTGCGCGCATATGCGCTGCTGGTCGAGAACAGAAGCGGCGGTTGGCACCTCGGCCCGCAATTGTTCCCGCTAGCTCGTGCGGCACGCGCCGCGACCTCGATCGTGACAATTGCTTCGCCCTTCCTCAAGGACCTCAACGACGCGTTCGGCGAAGCGGTAATGCTCTACGAACGCATCGGTCACGACAGCATAGCGCTGGACAGATACGAGTCACAGCATCGGGTGAAGCTCGTCTACAGCCGTGGACAGATCCTGCCCTGGCCCGGGGCGGCGAGCTCCAAGGTGCTGCTCGCCTTCGCGCCGCCATCCGAGCAGACGGAGCTGATCGCGAGCTTGGTCCCGACGCGATACACGCAGCAAACGGTCGGATCGCTTTCAAGTTTGCGCAAAGCCTTGGCACGCATCGTAAAGGACGGCTACGCCTACAGCGACCAGGAGCGCGACGAGGGCATTCGCGCCATTGCCGCGCCGGTATTCGACCATGAACAAGGCCGTTATTGCATCACGATGAGCGGCCCCCTGTTTCGCATGACCGATGCAAAGATCCCCGCGATGATCGCGAAGGTCACGGCGACTGCTGCGCAAGTCACAGAGGCGGTGCGTCTTGCCGAGGGGTAGGCGTTTATGAAATCGCCAACTGAAGCATCTCCCGATGGGCGCTCATGATTGAACGCAGGTAAGTGGGGATCGCGTCGTGCGGTCGTTCAGAGGGATGGGCCGCCGAGGCACATCCTCAGCAGCCGCCATGATGTCCGCCGTTCCAGTGTATGCGCCGACTGGAATTGCGGGCATTTCAATCATCGATCTGTATTATGTTCTATTGGGATCCTGCGACTCCCGCCTGTTGTACGATCTTGCCCCAGCGCTCGATTTCAGCTTTGAGATAAGACTGAAGTTCGCCGGGCGGTGGCGAGGCTACCGGCATCATACCCATCGCGCCCATCTGCTTTTGGACTTTCGGCGCCAAGGCAAACTCACGTATTGCGTCATTGAATTTCCGGACGGTGTCAGCAGGAGTTCCTGCCGGCGCCATCACCATATGCCACGATATGGCGTCAAACCCTGGCAAGCCCACTTCGGCCAAGGCAGGAACATCGGGCAGTGTGGCCATTCGCGTGAGCGACGAAACGCCGAGAGGGAATACCTTCTTCGTCTCGATCAGATCCTGCACCAGCGCCGGATCGGCGAACGTCAGCTGCACGTGTCCGCCGATGACATCATTGAGTGCGGGTGGTGACCCTCGATAAGGCACATGAGTGATATCGATGCCGGTCATGGTCTTCAGCATCTCACCTGCCAGATGGGGCGTTGCGCCGACACCGGTCGAGGCATAGGTGAGCTTGCCGGGATTTGCTTTCGCTTGCGCGACCAGGTCCGCAATCGATCGGATACCGCTTTGTGCGTTGGCGACGAGGACGAACGGCACGCGGGCGTACATTCCGACGGGCGTAAAATCCTTGATCGGATCATAGTTCAGCGTCTTGTACAGCGCTACGTTGACAGTCAGCGTTGCGCTCGGTGCGATCAGCAGAGTGTTCCCGTCAGGCGCAGCCTTGGCGACAGAAATAGCCCCGGTAACAGTACCGCCACCCGTTCGATTCTCAACGATCACCGTCTTGCCCATTTGGACCGAAAGCCGTGCGGCCAACGATCTGACGATGGTGTCCATCGCACCACCGGCTGCCAACGGCACAACGAGCGTCACACGGCCGCCGGCTGCGTCTTGAGCAGCGGCAGGCTGTAGTCGACCGGCCAATAAGCTGCCTGCCAGTAACCCGGCAAGACTGAGCCGGAAGAAGCCGGTTGGGCGAGAGAATCTCATGCGTGACGTCCTTGATCGGATCGTGGCAGCTTCTACTTCTGACCATGAAGAGCGGCGGACAAATGATCTTTGAGATGTGCCAGAACTGCGCCTGTGCCTCAAGCAAGTTCTCCATAGCGAACAGCCGCTTGTGTTCTTGCCTCTAGTCTGTTTGATGCGGAAGCGATGGCCATCGGCGCTGAATTGCTGGCCTCGAGACAGACACGCGGGAGAAGACGACGATGCGCATTATCGCTATCGAGGAACATTTCGTTACGCCGGCATTCGTGGCCGGACCCGGCAAGATCTCAACAGAACAGTTCCGCACGTTCCGCCCGGGAGGTGCGGCGATTGTCGACAAGCTATCCAATTTAGGGGACATGCGCATTGCCGATATGGATGCAGCCGGCGTCGATATCCAGGTGCTATCTCTCAATTCGCCGGGTGTAGAGCAATCCGAGCCCGCCGACGCGATTGCTTGCGCGCGCGACGCGAACGATCTCCTTGCCGAAGCGATCAAGCGTTACCCTACACGCTTCGCCGGCTTCGCGTCGTTACCGATTCAATCCCCCGACGAAGCCGTCGACGAGTTGGAGCGCTGCATTCGGAAGCTGGGCTTCAAGGGAGCCAACATCAACGGCCATACCCAGGGTCGATATCTGGATGCACCGCTCTTCGAACCGATCCTGGCTCGCGCGGAGGCATTGGGCGCGCCGATCTATCTGCATCCGACGGTGTCGCCGAAGCCAGTAGTCGATGCACTTTACGGTGGCTTCTCGCCGGCCGTATCTTCCGTCTTCGCGAGCGGTGGCTGGGGCTGGCACATCGAAACGGCGGTGCATCTCATGCGCATGGTGCTCGGGGGCGTATTCGACCGGCATCCCAAGCTGCAAATTGTGGTCGGCCATCTCGGGGAAGGCCTTCCGTTCATGTTGCCGCGGCTCAACAAGAATTTGCCCATGCAGACGACCAAACTCGAACGGCCGGTTGCCGACTATCTGAGGCAGAACGTGCATTACACGTTTGGTGGCTTCAATTTCATGCCGACATTCCTCAACCTCTTGCTCGAAGTCGGCGTGGATCGGATCATGTTCTCCGTCGACTATCCGTATTGTTCGATGCAGGAGTCCTGCAGCTTCCTGAAGCACCTGCCAGTAAGCGAACTGGATCGCGCCCGCATCGCCCATGGAAACGCAGAGCGCTTGCTTGGACTATGAATTCGACGCTCGACGCTGCGAAGCGTCGAGGTAACTTACCCGCGCGAAGCTGATCCGTGCTGGCCACTGGCAGCAACTCAGCCTCGCTCGGTAAGTGGCCCGTTCGGAGCTGGATCCCGACGCTTCAATTGTACTGACGACTAGAATTTTGAGAGCATTCAGATGAGGCCCGCCACTCTGGCCTGTGCCTCAATCTTGGCGGCCGACGATGTAGGATGGAATGTAAGCTAGCGACACTGAGCAGAGATTGCGGAAGTCGACGAGTCGCGGTTATCTGCCAACGGACTCACACGCAGGCATGACCGCAGCACTGCGGTCAGAGGATACGACGTCGAACGACCGAAGGGACGAGCCCGCAGAGCCAATTCTACTCAAGCGTCGGAAGCGCTGGAGGGTGATCGTTGAGCGACCCGCCGGACGGGCAACTCAGCAGCTATCGCAGTACGATGTGATCGACACCCGCGTAGTGCTCCAACCGGACGACAATTCGATGCCTGGGACCGAGTGGCAATTGTATTGTCTTGCCGCAATGACTGCGAAGCGTCGACGGGTGAGATATGCAGGGCTCATTGCCCCCCTCGCTGCCCTAAGTTGGCGTGGCCGGGTGGGCTGCCGCCGTTCTTGTGTCCAAACGGAGATCCTGTCGTATGGCCGATCCGTACCAAAACCTCGGGGTGAGCCGAGACGCGACAGCCGATGACATCCGGAAGGCCTATCGGACTCTCGCCAAGAAGCATCATCCCGACCTGAACCCTGGCAATAAAGAGGCAGAAGCTCGTTTCAAGGAGGTCGCAACGGCCTACGCCATCGTCGGCGACGAGGCGAAGCGGGCCTTGTTCGACAGCGGCAAGATCGATGCAAGCGGCGCCGAACAAAAGGCCCCGAACGCACGGCAAACCTATCGCCAGCATGCGGAGGCGGAACCAGGATTCAAGTATGAGCGGCATTGGGGAGGCGACGGCGTCGACGAAGACGATCTGTTCGCGGGGCTGTTCGCCGAGCATGCCAGACGAGCCGCGGCACGTGGCAGCGATATCCACTACACCTTCTCCGTCGATTTCGTCGACGCCGCCGTTGGCGCCAAGAGGCGCGTCGTGATGGCGGACGGAAAGGCGCTGGACGTGACCATTCCGGCAGGCCTCGCCGACGGTCAGACATTGCGCCTGCGCGGCCAGGGCAATCCCGGGCACAATGGTGCCCCGGCCGGCGACGCACTGCTGGTGGTTCACGTCAAGCCGCACCCGGTTTTCCGCAGGGAAGCAAATGATATCCGGTCAACGCTGCCGGTGACGCTCGCCGAAGGGATGGCCGGCGCAAAAGTGGCTGTGCAGTCCATCACAGGCACCATCAATGTGACCGTGCCGAAGGGCTCGAGTACCGGAACGATCTTGCGCCTGCGCGGCAAGGGCATCGTCGCCCATGGTGGATCCGGAGATCATCTCGTCGAACTGCAAGTGATCCTTCCGCCAGCGCCCGACGACGACTTCGTGAAAGCCGTGGCCGACTGGGAGGCGAAGCATCCCTACAATCCGCGGGCAGGCCTGGGAGATCAGCCATGATCAGTGAAGACGAACTCGTCGCGGAAATGGCGCCTCTGGATCGGGTGGTTCTGCGCCGCTGGATCGACCACGGCTGGATCATCCCGCACCGCCAGCAGGACGATGTGCATTTCGACGACTCCGACGTCGCGCGGATCCGCTTGATTGTCGAACTGCACTACGAACTGAGGATCGAGGAGGACAGCATGTCCGTGGTGCTGTCTCTTCTGGACCAGCTTTATGCCACCCGGCGCTCGCTGAGCGCTTTGTTAGCGGCAGTCAAAGCGCAGCCCGAAGGCGTGCGCAACAACATCGCGGCTTTGGCGGAGGCCGCAAGACGACCTGCGCAATAGAGCCCACAGAAGTCGAAGCTGGACATTTCACTCCGCGTGATTTCTGGCATTTGCACTTCCCATCAATATCTTGATCGTCGAAACGCAGCGACAGCCGCCCTCGGCGCATTTGGCCGCCATTCGCTGCCTGGAGTGCTGGTCAACGTCCGCTTGATATCAGTCACCGACCGACGAGCAGGGCAAGGGACGCCGGACTCATGCACGTCGATCGCCGCCAGTCGTGATTCTCACTCGATCGCACGGCACGGACTGTGCACGACGATTTCATGGACGTGGCGGCGACTGTCGTCGTGATCTCTGCCGTTGGACAGCAGTGATATTGGGCACCTTATGATGTCCGTCCACGCTACCCAGTCGCCGCATGTCCGGCGATAAAGCCCTGGCAAGTGGCCCGGCCAAGGCCGTGGGCGCTGAAGCCGCCGGCTGATTCACCGGCACAATAGAGGCCGGGTATGACCGCGCCTCTCATATCGACCACCTGGCATTTGGCGTTGATGCGCAATCCGGCGCGCGTGTCGTGAATGACTGGAGTGGACCAGGCGGCATAGAACGGCGGCTTTTCGATCGTGTAGAGCGGCTTGGGCTTTCCGAAATCTGAATCGACGCCGTCGACGACAAAGTTGTTGTAGAGCGCGACGGTGGCTGCAAGATTTTCGGGCGGCATCGGCACGCGCTGATATTTCATCGTGATCTTGGCAGCGAGCTCCTCGATCGTGCCGGCCTCGTAGAAGAACCCGGCCTCGGTGTCGACGTGTGGAGGCTTTGTCTGCCACTTCTCGCGCGCAACCGCAGCGGAGTCGAAAATCGCCCAGATCGGTCCGCCGCCGTTCTTGCCGTCGCCGATGCCGGCCATGGCTGCATTGAGCCAGTTGTTCGGCTCGTAGCGGATGTTCTTCGCGTTGAGATAGTGGCCGTGCACGTAGGGCCTGATCACGTTGTAGTTGTTGGCGGTGAACTGTCTGCCGGTCTCGTCGTAGAAGCGCTTGCCGAGCATGTTGACGAGGATGACGTTCTGCCAATCGCTGACACGCAGGCCTGTCGCGCGCGCCTTGTGAAAAACCTTGCTGCCCGGCTGCCAGTGAAGATTGACATAGCCGTATTGAGTGCCGATACGGCCCGGCTTAGTAATGGTAGCGCCGAACTCGCCCGACTGATTGAAGAGCCCCCACAGCGCAGCGCCGACCTCCATTCCCGCAATCTCGCCGCTTGCGTCCTGGTTCGACCAGGGCATGCCGGCGAGGCCGCAATATTCCTCGGTAAGCCGGGGATCGAACATGCGGCGGAACTCGACATTGCCGGTCGAGCCTCCGGTCGCGAGGATCACCGCCGTCCTCGCGTTGATGTTGAGGCTGTCGCCGCCATGCGTCGCGGCGATTCCCGTGACGCGACCACTGCGGATGCCCTCGCGGTGCAGCGCCGTCAGACGATGCTCGAGCAGAATCTCGACGCCGGCCTTTCTAGCGGCCGCTTCCAGGGGGCGCATCAAACCGTTGCCGGTCGAGAAGGTGAGGCGCTCCTCGGGAGCAGCCGGTGCGCCGGTCTGTACGAGCGGCCAATCGACCGGGACCGCGTGCATCTCGCGTGGCACCGAATTGCCAACCGCTCCGCCACCGCGCTGATCGGGAGCCCTGTCGGCGAATACGACGCCATGGGACAGCAGAAATTCGAAGGTCGGCGCGCTATTGTCGGCGAACGCGCGGATGATCTCGTGGTCGTTGTAACGATAGTCGGGAAAGCCGTTGGGCTCGACGACTGACCAATCGGTCAAATCCTTGAAGAGGATGTCGGGAGAGTCGCCGATTCCGTACTTTTTCTGGACCGAGGTGCCGCCGCCGAGGGGGACATTGCCTCCCGAGGTGATCGCATGCCCGCCGATATCAGCTTCGGCCTCGACCACGATAACCGACGCGCCGGCCTCACGCGCAACGATTGCAGCGGGTAGTCCCGCTGCACCGGCGCCTACGACAACGATATCGGCTTCCAAATCACGCCTTGTGCCTCTTGTCACTCGATGTCCCCTTCGATCCTTTGATGGCGGTCGAAAAAGCTACCAGCAGCGCAGAGTTGGGGCAAATACTCGGGAGGCCGTGCGGTCTTGCGGAAACTTGCTCCAAGCGCCGGGAGCGAGGCTGCGAGGCAGTGATTGCGGACATTCTGCGATCTGGTGCGCGATGCCATCCAGGTCTGTCTTGTGATGTCCGCTTGTTCTTCGCTCTTGACTGGGCGGTAGACAAGCCGAAGCCCGAGGGGCTCCTGGAGGCGGCTGCGGCGCGGCGCTTGCCGCTGAATGCCGTAGCGATCGATAGCAGAGAGGCGGCTCTACTCTACAAGAAGAGGCTGGTGTTGGTTCGGCAGGACGGACATGCAGCCTGGCGCGGCAACGCCCCGCCCGTTGATCCCTATAACTTGATCGATAAGGTGCGTGGCGCCTAACTGTTCTCTGCGATAGCTGAACTGGAAATACATGGATCGCTTTAGCGAGGCGAACATTGGTCCTACTTGCCGCCAATGCATCGGCTTTGCCAACCGATTTCAAAGCACATTCTGAGGTGGCGAATTTTCGCGCATCCTCTGAATACGATGTCTAACCGGTGGGTCAAATCATTTGAACAAGGCCAGGGCGGTTTTACGCCTCCGCCAGCATGCCATCTCGTAAAGGAGCAGGACGCCAAGCTCGGCCTCGACATTGCGAGCCTCGGCGCGCATTCGTTGTCCAGTCAAGCCGATTTGCGAGCCGCTGTGACGTTGACGTCGGAGTGTCGAAAAGCCCAGTAACGGATCAAACTTCAATGCGAGTTCGAGAGGCCCCATGGGCCAAGCGACTGATGGTCAGGTCGCGCTGTCGGTTCTATGTCACCTCGCTTAGTACAGCGGCGCAGGCCTGAATTTCGGCAGCGTCATGTTGTTCGCGATCTTCTCGAAGACGACACTCACGGGCATCTCGCATTGTACGTCGTCGGGCTTGATCTCGACGAGATTGCTGATGAGACGAGGCCCTTCCTCCAATTCGATCAGAGCGACCACATAGGGGACTTCTTCACTGAATGCCGGATGATAGACGCGGTGGAACACGACGTAGCTGAAGACTTTTCCACGGCCCGATGAAGGTTCCCAGCTGAAGTTCGCAGCATTGCAGTGCGGACAATGAAGCGACGGCGGAAACCAAAAATTGCCGCATTCCCCACATTTTGGAATGAGGAGGCGACCCTCCTTCAGGCCTGTCCAGTAGGGCTTGGATTCGACGGACGGAATGGGGACCGGCTTCTTGTAGTTCGACATCGCTTATGCCCTCCCCAAGATCAGTGTCGAATGACATATGGTGTTGCCACCATGGCCGCTGACGAGAGCGATTTCGGCATCTTTCACCTGGCGCTCTGGTCCGTAAATGCCTTGCAGTTGGCGGGCACCTTCGACGATCTGAAGCATTCCCTCGACATGAGCTTCGGATAGCTGTCCGCCAGAAGTGTTGGTCGGCAATACGCCTTCAAGGCCGAGGGCGCCCGAGCGCACGAATGCGCCTCCTTCTCCCTTTTTGCAGAACCCGTAATCCTCGAGCTGGGTCAGAACCATGTAGGTGAAGCAGTCGTAGATTTGCGCGCAGTCGATGTCCGCTGGTCCCACTCCAGCGAATTTATAAGCCCGCTCCGAGCATTCGGCAGCAGCCGTCGTCACCATGTTGTCGTCGAGGAACCAGCCTTTGGTGTTGTTGAAGGTCGCGAAGCCCTTGATCAGCACGGGCTTCGCCTTCAAGTCCCTTGCCCGCTCCGCGGAAGTGACGACCACGGCGCCAGCGGCATCGCTGACCAGGCTGCAGTCATACAGCCCGAAGGGATCAACGATCATCCGGGCCGACATGTAGGTCGCGAGGTCCAGAGGCTCACGCATTGTCGCCTCAGGATTGCGCCTAGCATGCTCACGGAAGGCGATGGCGATCGCAGCGAAATCCTCCCGCGTCGTGCCGTATTCGAACATGTGCCGGCGCGCACCGAGGCCGTGCAAAGCCACTGGCCCGAAGAAGCCGAACTCCGGTCCGTGCTCGACGGGGCGTTGCGACGGCGGGATCATGTTCGGTTCTTCGCGCTTGTCCCTCCGCTCATTGTTGGGGCCGCGGTTCGTCCTAGACCAGGTATCACGCCCGTAGGCACACACGACGGTGGTCGCCAGTCCCGCCTCGATGGCCATGGCGGCCAATGCGACGGCCATGATCTGGCTGGCGCCGCCGTTGTCCAGCGTCGAGCTGAATGCGGCGTTCACGCCCAGACGCGCGCCGAGCAGTTGATGCAGGCAATAGATATCGTCCGGTCCTCGGATGAGCAACCCGTCTACATCGGTGTTCTTGAGACCGGCATCGTCCAATGCCGCTTTCACGGCCTCCTCGATGAGGCCCAATGCGGTTACGCCATCTACCTTTCCAAGGCGGCTCTTGCCCGTGCCGACGATCGCGTACTTGTCGCGCAGTTGCTTCACGATTCTCCCCCCTCGACCTTGGTCACGCGCGCTTGCGTCTGGTTATGCGCTTCTGCCTCGTGTGAAGCTAACACCCGCCGATAATGCGGCGCAAATCATGGCTGAGTTGCAAGAGCGGCTTCTGCTGCTGGAAGCGACGCCGACCTTGAACCCCGGCTAGCGGGATTGCGGTAAGGCGATCAGCTGCTGTTGCTGATTGTTTCCGGGCTTTTCGCGATTCAAGTACCTTTCACCCGTCAGGTGCAGGCGGGGTGGGGCATGAACGGGCGACTGAACTTCGAGATAGACACCGAGATCGAGCCGGGACTGATCACGGCGCGGGCGGGCGTGCCGAGCCTGATTGAGGCTTTTCGGCTGACGGGCACTGCGGCGGTGGTGGAGCGGACCGTCAAGCTCAAGAAGCGCAAGCGCGGCCTGTCTTCCTGCGAGACGGTCGAGAGCTTTCTGGCGCTGTGGGCGGCAGGCGGCGAGCGCACCGAGGACTTCGATCAGTTCCGCCAGGACAAGGCGCTGTGCGCGTTGCTCGGCCACGAGCTGCCGGCGGCTCAGACGGCGCGCGACTTCCTCGATCAATTCCACGAGGAAGGTCTGCCGCTGCTGCAGGATGGGCTGGCGGCGGTGCCATCCGAGAGTGCCCCGTTGCAGGGGCTGGCGGCGGCCAACAAGGAGCTGATCCTCGATCTGCAGTGCAGGAAGCCGCAGAGGATCGCAACGCTCGACATCGACGCGACCGTCATCCACTCGTCGAAGCGCTCTGCCAAGCGCGCCTACGACGGCGAGCGCGGCTATCAACCCGTGCTGGTGCTGTGGGCGGAACAGGACGTGGTCGTCTCCGACGAGTTCCGCGACGGCAACGTTCCCGCCGGCATGGGCAACCTGCGCGTCATCCAGAAGGCGGTCGCGACACTGCCTGGAAAGTTCGATGAAATAAGGCTTCGCGGCGACAGCGCGCTCTACGAGCACGAGGCGATGGGGTGGATGGACGAGAACCGCATCCGTTATGCGATCTCCGTGCGCATGAGCCCGCAGATCAAGGACTGCATCGCGGCGTTGCCCGAGGGCCATTGGAAGCCGGCGGGGGAAGAGGCCGACGCCATCCGCGAGTGGGCCGAGATCAACTATGTGCCCTCCGACGGCAACTGGTCGAAGGAGCACGCGACACCGCGGCGCTATCTGGCGATCCGCATCAAGCCGAGGCAGGGCGAGCTGCTGGGCGATGGCACGAGCCTCAAGCACTTCGCCATCGTGACGAACCGCTCCGACCCGGAAGGGGGAACCGGCCTCGACCTGATCCACTGGCAGCGCCAGAAGGCGGGCACAATCGAGCACACGCACGACGTCCTGATGAACGAGCTCGCCGGCTGGTGTCTGCCGAGCCAGAAGTTCGGCGCCAACGCGGCGTGGCTCAGGATGAACGTGCTGCTCTACAATCTGCTCTCGGCCTTCAAGCGCGTCGGCCTACCCGAGGAAATGCACAACGCTCGTCCCAAACGGCTCCGCTTCCTCCTGCTCAACTCCGTCGGCAAGGTCGTCCGGCATGCACGCGAGACCCTGTTGCGGTGCGCCGATGCCATTGCCAGGGCCCTGGCCGACGCGCCAAGGGTCGCGTTCCACCGGCTCCGCCCGACGCTAGCCGGGGAATGAGG